>JAFGVF010000296.1 GCA_016938155.1 Candidatus Cloacimonadota bacterium | reverse complement strand
GCCTGTGATTATTACACCTGAGAACGCCGAACAATGGCTTTCCTCCGAAACAAGAACCGACTTGCTGACGCCTTATCTTATCCAAACTCCCTCCGAGATGTTTGATATCTTTGAAGTAGATGCACCTGGAGAAGTGATTCTGAGCTGCTGAGATACTAATACTACAGAACTCGAGCTCAAATGAGCAAACGGTTTCACTGTAATGTAAAAGACACCTTCAGAGGATGATTAGTAATTTCCTCTTGTAAACAGGGTATAAATTATTTTTTTGTCTGCTCCAATATTTCATCAATTGCAGTTTCATTTTGTTGAAAAAGCTTGAATGCTTTAATCCATTCACGGTGGACTTCCGGGTAGGTGAGAAGATGATGTTCCTTATATTTATAGATGAAATCTCTTATCTTGATAAGTTTCTCCGGTTCAACTTTGTTATTCCTTTCAAAGTATTTCAGGGTTACTATGGCAAACTCTGATTCTTCCATAAACTCTTGATATGAATCTCGCAGAAACTCAGAATACTTCGCCATTTCAGCACGGACTCTTTCCGTACCTCGTACTCCCGACATACCGTTTACGACAGCATCAAACAGCTGTAAATGATGGTTGAAAGAACCGGTAGCTTTAGGGTATCTACGGCACAAATCGACTGCATAGGTCTCGCCGGATAACATTAGCTTAGCTTTTGCTTTGGAGATCTCAGCTACTGCTTTATCTACTTCAGCAAGTCCTTCCATATATGATTCTAATTTAGTTAACCGTTCTTTCCAATGTCGAAACTGGTTTTCAGGTTGAAGAGAAGTATAGTCTTCAGGCACTTTCACTGAAATTTCCAAAAGGGAGGCAATGTCTTTATCCATCATTTCAGTGTAGGCTTTTCTCATTCCATCCAACTGATGAATCACTTCTTTAAACTCAACATATCTGGAATCCATTGAAGAGACAAGTTTTGTAATCTTTGTTGCTTCGGTATTTGCTATAAGTATTCTTTGGGCAGGATTTCTTTGTTGAACAACATCCTCATATACTGCTCCCATGGAGCTCAAAATCTCTCCGGTAGCTTTTAGGTCTCTTTCCAGTTTCTCCCTTTCAGCATCATAACGGTGTTTTTGTAGATTCAGTCCAAGGAGAAGAAAGTCTGTTTCAATAATTCGATATTCCTTCATAAATTCAATGACTGCTGCAGCACTACCAAGAGTCGAAGATTTTTCTCTTTCTATTTTCTCTTCAATTTTTAAGGCAAGGTATGTAAAAGTATCGCTGATTTCTTTATAAATAGCCTTTATCAGGGAACTCAACTCCTCAATAGATTCATATTCCGAGATGGAATTAAGGGATTCCTGTAATTCTCTCAAATTTTCTTTGTTATACTGTGATTTCAATAGAGTGAGTCGATCTTTGATAATGCGATGCCAGTCAATCAATTCCATTATTAAGGGGAGTGCCTTAAGTCTTTGATCAACATTTTCCTCTTTAGCTTCTTTTAAAACTAAAAGAGCATCACATAATTGTACTCCGTCGTATTCCAGAAGATTATTGAATTGAGTATCAGCATATCTTCTTGTTTGAGAGAGATATTCAACCTCGCATTCCTTTAGAAAATTATCGAAATCCACACTCGGTTCCTTTTCAAGCTCAAGAACGGTATAAGAATTTATAAGTGCTTCAGTGAGAATTTGTGCCTTTTGGAGCAAGTTGCCCGACCCCACAAACTTGGTTACAAATGTATTTCTGGTATCACTGTATAATTCTTTAACTTTCTCGAACTTTCCGATTTCCGGATTTTGATATTTCTCTGAAGAGCTTATCTCTGCTAATATCATCTTTGATTTATCTGAAGCGGCTCGCTTCATGTCAGACCTTAATAGAAAGACCTTCTCTGTTACAGAGCTTAAATCACTAGTCAACATACTACCTCCTACTTAAAATAACAAGCATGTACCCATCAATCAAAACTACAAGCAACGGATGTTTCTTTTTTGTAAAGAAGTTATTATCGAAAACAAAATTCCTTTAGTCATGATAGAGAATTTCCAATGATTTTGGAATACATTTAATCTTCAAAGGAGTTGGTGCCAATAACTCACCATCCGGAGATGGAATCCATGGCCTGTCTGTTTCGATTATAAGCTCTTTTGCGGTTAGATATTCAACTTCCTTATACTTTATGTGCTTACCAGAATATACAGTCGGGATCAAACCCAATAGTTTAAATCTCGGCATCTTTTTTACATTTATTATATCCAGAATCCCATCATCATGTATTGCTTTGGGGGCTATCAAAAGATCTGAGATGTAACGAGTATTGGAAATGCTGAGAACAAATGAATCAGTCTCGTGAGTTTTACCGTCAAGCGTTAGGGTTATCTGCACCTCTTTTAAGGTTGCCAAACATTGTAGAGCAGCAAGGATATAAGCAATCTTTCCATATTTCTTTAAAGGCAATCCCTTTATTGTCGCATCAGTAAGAAGCCCGAATCCCGTCACGCCGACAAAGTAATAACTCTCTTCTTTTGCTTCAACAAAGGCAGTATCAATCCATTTTGTTTTCTGACGGGAGATATGATCAACAGCTTCCAACCAGGGTGTCTTAGTATGGTAAAAATCGCGGGAAAAGGCGTTGCCGGTTCCAAGAGGAATAAATCCGAATGGCGGTTTACGAGAGGAGTTATTCTGCATATAACCATTGAGCGTTTCGTAGATAGTGCCATCACCTCCGGCTGCAACAACAGCATCATAAAAGGTCAGGTCTGCTTCTTGTACCATCTTGACTGCATGTCTGAAATACTCAGGGATTAAAATTGTGTAAGTTATTCCACGGGCTTCTATAATCTCTTTCACAAGAGTT
>JAFGVF010000295.1 GCA_016938155.1 Candidatus Cloacimonadota bacterium | reverse complement strand
GCTAAAATCGAGTCCATTAAAGCAGTTAAAAAGTGGTGCTTTTCGAGCAAAAGAAAGAGTTGTTCTGAATATAATAAATTATTTTGAAGAGCCTTATTTTGAGTTCAATGAAAGCACATTTTGGAAGAAGAACTCTTACATTCTATTTGTATTCTACCTCTTCGTGGAAGAACTAACTGAAATCGATAGACAAATCAAACTCGTTGATTATTGGAAATTTCCCGAAGAAGATTTGTTAATAATTAAACATGATTGGAACACCATTGTTCGCAAGATTAAGGAAGGTAAAGCTCATGAAATTTCTGAAGGAGATACTTTTTATCTAGGAGCTTGCACAAAAGGTTCAACTACGGTTAAGTCTCTAAGAAAACAACCATTTAGTAGCACTCTTGCTAAGCAAAGAGCGTATTCTTTAAAACAAGGATATGTGAATCACATTATAGCAAAAATATCACATGATAAAGTTGAGACCTATGGAAAGATTGTTAAAAGACCTGATATATTAAGTAGCACTACATTAGAAGAATTAGTAGTATCAAAGTTTGAAGAGCATTATGGAAAGTCTCCAAAAGAACTTGTAAAGACATTCAATATATCATTAAATGCTCAAGCTAAAAACTATATTGCATCACTCACAAAAGCAATACTTGGAATTGAACTTAATAAAAGGATTGAAGAGTTTGAAAAAGCCGATATTATAGTTAAGTCAATTAGGTTGGATAAAAGAGATATACCAGCACAGAATCTATCATTCCCAGCTTTTAAATACGAAGAGATAATACAACAAGAATGGGAGGATTCAGATTTGTTCAATATGCTATCTAAAAAGTTCTTCTTTGTTTTCTATCAACATGAAGAAGATGCTTTAGTGCTTAGGAAAGTTAAGTTTTGGAATATGCCAATGAAAGATATTGAAGATGTTAAAATTGTGTGGGATAAGACTATTGATGTGATTAATAAAGGTAACATTGTTAAAGAGGTCACAAATAATAAAAGATATACATATTTCCCCAATTTATCTGAAAACCGAATTTGTCATGTCAGACCTCATGCTAATGCGACTAGTGATACATATCCACTGCCTGTGAAAGATATTTATACAGGAGCAACTGAATATAGTAAACATTGTTTTTGGTTAAATAAAGGCTATATAAAAGCTTCTATATTTGAGGAGTAATGTAAATTTCTTTTATATTTATTCAATATTTGGATATTTGGTCAGTGTTCGATACTAAGCGAATCATTATATAGATTCCCTCATGCAAACGGAAACCTTTCAATTGAATTTCCCTATCCTTTAATCACTTAAAATCCTTTATCAAAGCATTAGTTTCCAACATCACAGTTATAGTTATATGGCTTTTAAAATGAATTCCTGAGAGAAAGAAAATATAAAATTTAATTTACAAGAGTGAAAATGGCCTTAATCAGAGTTATAATTTCTAGTTGAGAATAAATAGTCTATACTCCATAATTAAATCAATAATTAATCCTCTAATAATTAATCGATGAATTCCGTTCTCACTTCGTTCTGACAAACTCCATTTATGATATACCCAAGTGCCCACGGGCAAACAAAGAAAATGGTCGATTGGAGATGTTAATTGCTCCAATGCGATTAGAGGTAAGAAAAATGGAAGTGTTCTTGATGGAACCTTTCGAAGACTTCAGATGAAATAGTATAATTTAAAGACAATCATTTCGTGAATAGTTTTAGCACCTACTCAATAGGATTACCTATTCCTCTCCCCCATCCTTCCCAAACCACTTATGCAGGAAATTGCCTTTTTTCTCAGCGAAGGGACCTTTCTTTTTGAACATATCAACAGAACCTTTGACGATATGGGTGGTGGTGTTGATAATGTATTTAGCCGCGGGGAAGAGTTCCCGGTCGGTGGAGATATAGACCAGCTTACAGTAGTTTTCAGTGAGTAGGGCCACACGAGTCAGGAGGACGGCATTCACGAAGCCGTCGGTGAGAGAACGCATGAACACGCTTAGAAAGGGGATACTCTTCATCGTATCGGACCCGAGTTTGGTGACCAATTCCTCGACAGCATATTCGACACCTTCCGAGCCACCGATGGCGACCGAGATATAGACCTTCTTGAGGATGATATACACATAGCGGTTGCTGACTCTTCCGTTGAAGATTTTGAAGATATCCTTTACCAGGTTCACCGATGCGGAGAGAATCAGGATTGCATCCAGAAAGCCGTTTTGCGAGATACTGGTGCTGATAAAAAGCTGTGAGACATACTTCTGTCGGAGGGAATTCAGGCGGGGCTGAATCTGTGCTAAAAGATAGTTATATTCCTCCCCCGGATCCTCTTTTTCTTCCAATGTCACATTCTGGGAGTTGAGAAGTAGTCGCAGATGCTTATTCCGCTTTATCATGTTCTGCTCAATCAGATCAGGATTGGAGATGGGTGAGAAAAGTGCCTTAAAGGCAAACAGCTTGATGGTCGGGATTACAATATACCAGACCATGAAAACGGCAATTACCCCGAAGACCCCGTATGCCAGATATTCATTCACCGACTTCAGTGAGGAATAGAGGATAACCATCTCTTTCAGGATGAGATAAACCAGAAACAGTGTTAAAAGCCAGACGATTCTTTTTAAGTATTTCATAGTTGCCTATATATTGATGAGATTAAAAAAAGTCCATTAATTTATTTGGGGGAGGTTTGTAAATCACCTTTCAAATGGTGATTTGTGCCGATTCCTGATAATTCCTCGCCCTAAGTTTTGCCTACATGACAGGCAAGACTGTTGAGGGGAGAGGTCTTTTTGCTAAATAGCCAAAAGGGTGAGGGGTTATTATCCAGCGGGACGTCATGCGGAGTAGGGAATTTCGTGTTTCTGAATTAGACGCACGGCCGTGCGTCTCTACAATCAGATAGATAATGCAACCCATATAGGGTTGAAAGGGATTTTGGGGACATCTTACCATGGGTCATGCGACCCATGGCTATTATTATGCTGCCCCTCAGGGCAGAGGATACCATTGCAATTGAGGACAATTGCGTTACATTTTTCCAGCGGGACTTCATGCGGAGCAGGGAGTTTCGTGTTTTTGGATTAGACGCACGGCCGTGCGTCTCTACAATCAGATAGATAATGCAACCCATATAGGGTTGAAGGAGGTTTTAGGGAACATCTTACCATGGGTCATACGACCCATGGCTATTATTTTGCTGCCCATTTAGGGCAGAGGATTACCATCGCAATTGAGGACAATTGCATTACATGAATACCATTTGAAAGAGTTCAAGTCTCTATTTAACTCTCAATATCCCTCTCAACCTTATGTCAATTGAAGAAGCTCCAATCATGATGCGGAAATCACCCGGTTCTACAATAGGTTTCAGGTTTTCATCCAGCATGGAGAGCAGTTCCGGAGTAATCTCGAAAACAACCTGCTTCGTCTCACCTTTTCTGAGATGAATACGCTGAAATCCCTTTAATTCCCTCACCGGTCGGGCAAAAGATGCCAGTATATCGGTAATATAAAGTTGCACAACTTCATCACCGTCATGTTCACCGATATTGGTTATATCACAAGTGATGTTAACACTCTCGTTCTCAGAGACTACATCCTTTTCAAACTGCAGATTACTGTATTTAAATGTTGTATAGCTAAGCCCGAATCCAAATGGGAAAAGCGGTTTACCGGTGAGGTTATCGTAATTATCACCTCTGCCGGTAGGCTTATGATTATAATACAACGGCAATTGAGCTTCATGAATCGGGAAGGTAATCGGTAGCCGTCCTGCAGGATTATAATCACCGAAAAGGATGTCGGCTATAGCATTTCCACCCTCATCGCCGGGATACCAAACATCCAGAATTGCCTGTACATTATTCTTCCAATTCTCCATGGTTACGGCACTGCTACCTACAAGAATTACAATAACGGGTTTACCAGCCTCTGCGACTCTGTTAATCAATTCTTCCTGATGTCCGGGAAGAGTTAACATTGCCCGATCTCTGAATTCACCCTCTTCAATCCCGACAACCACTACAGCAGCATCACACTCTCCTGCAATCTCAACGGCATCTTCAATCTCCTGTTGCCAATCATTTTCAACATCCATATCCCAGATAAGCTTAATCTTCACATTACCGGCTGACTCGAAAAATTCAAGCTTGAGTTCGTATTCTTTGTCTTTCTCGAAAAGAAAAGGTTTTAAGATACGCTGATGTGTCTGTTTCTTCCAGTTATCAATAATAAGCTCTCCATCCAGCCAGAGTCTATAGCCGTCTTCGCCTTCCACTCCGATATTGTAGGTTCCGGTCTCGGTTGGCTTCAGAATACCGGTCCAACGAGCAGAGAAGAAGTCGTAGTTTATTTTTTCCTGATCAGGCGAGAAGAGTGTCCAGCCGAAATCAATGCTATTATCAATTCTAACT
>JAFGVF010000028.1 GCA_016938155.1 Candidatus Cloacimonadota bacterium | reverse complement strand
TTGAAGGTATTTCTCATCAGTGTATGCCGAGGCCGAGCAAATCCCCTCCACCTCAGGGGTTGCCTTTTCCAATAATTTCGGTGGAGACAGACTATTCGCCATGGCTTTCTTTATATAATCCTTAACCGTATTCTTCGAGATACCCAGTCGTGAAATTTGCTCTAAAGTCGATTGAGCGGGTCATATGAATCTCGATGTTGAAATTAATGGTAAAGTCCACAGGTTTGTCTGTCATCAGTGTAGGGAAAGCATGGAGGATATGTTTTTTAAATTCCATCCATCAGATACTCCTTATTCTGGTTACGATACTCAGAAATTTTCGCTGCAAGTCGCGTAGCGAGATAGTCATTGCCTGCCCCTAATTCTTCCAAAATAATCTGCGCTTCTTTTATGTACGCTTTTCTTCTCTCTATCTTCCACTGCTTCGGTGCAGGTTGAAGATTCGTAATTCTGTCAGCGAGTTTGACTGCCCAAACTTCTTTCGGTTGCTTCTTAATACGGTTTATACTATCAAGGGACTTCTCTTCTTTGGACAGGTTCTTATCCTTCGACAGAGCCAGAACTGCATTAGCCACATCCTTCCCAAATTCTTTTTTCAATTCTTCATAGTTGGTGTCCGTATCTTCAATCGTATCATGCAAAAGGGAGACCTGAACTGCGAATAGCAGGTTGAATTTATTAGTATTTTGTGCAGCAATCAGGATTTCCATTGCCACATTGCTCAAATGAACAACATAGGGAAGATTTGTTCCTAATACTTTCTGGTGCTTCTCCTGATGCTTTAATGAAGCGAATCTTATTGCTTTCTGATAAACCGTTTGAACCTCATTGCGTGCATGTTCTTCCTCCAATCTTTGGCATATTAGTTTTGCCGATTCTTCAGCATATGTACTTCCTGAAAATCGCTTGCTCTTCGGCTGGTCATTTGGCAATATGATTGGGTCTTCACCAAAGAGTGCATAATTGGCAAGCAGGATACCGGGTTTCATTCCTCTTTGCCAGTTCTGTTCAAGAAACTCATCCACAATTTTCTTTGCAGCACGTTCTGCTTCATCATAGGTGGAATAACTACCATGGTCATAGGCTTCTGATTCATCGGCATAGTGGTAGTTATCGTATACTCGTAGGTGGTAGGTCATAATTTAATAGTATTTCGCTGGAAACATCTCTTTACCGTACATCCACAAATATTTGTCTATTTCTTTAAGATTGTGACCGTTCAAATCAAAGAAATCTATGAAGTCATGTATCACTCTTTCAATGTTGGAAAGTCTTTTTATTGTGGCTTGGTAAACTTTGAGAAGTTATATATGACCTTGCTACCCTAACACGGCCAGTTAGTTAAGCCACTTGTTTTTGATTAATAATTTTTTCTTTGTATTCTTTTATTGACATTTCAAGGGTTGTATGGATCCTTCCGGAGTTATACCAATACTTTTACTAAGAACCAAATAATCCAAAAAAGAGAATTCTATTCTGAAATCAAAATTTTGATTCTCTCAATAAATCCGGTTGCTGATGGGAGTAATTCTTCTACATCCTCCCTGCCAATAGTAATAAAATCGTCATAATCACTGGCATGACGTTTATCAAACAAATCTGCCTTTTCAGAATTTTTCATAATTCTATTCCTTCTGAAATAACATTCTGGTAAAACGGAGTGACTTTGTGCCTTGTCTCCCAATCCTTTCGTGAAATAACCAGTGGACTGATTACTTGTCCGGTCTCAAATTCTATATCATAGAGCGGATACTTGATCCTTTTTTCATCCTGCCTGCTAACCTGATCCTTATTAAGAAGGATAATTATGTCTATATCAGAGTCCTTCCTGTTATTTCCCCTGGCAAAGGATCCATATAAAATAACCTTTGCTTTCGGTGCAGTGGATTGAACAGAATATTTTATCCTCATTAATATGTCATTTGTTTGAGCCATTATTCAAAGATACTGAAATTAAACATATCTCACACCCAGCTTACTAGGCATGAAAGTAGAGACGTTCAGCCACCAACCGATGTGATAAAACGACTTTCTGAGATCTTTGATGTTTCTATTGATCACCTTGTTAATTGCAACCAGTCCGATAAAATTTCCAGTATGTAAGTAAAAATCCGGCGCGAGGCCGGGTTCTTCATAATAGTGTTTTACCAAATATCTTTCCAAAAGATAGCTAACGTTCTTTCTATGCTTAAAGCAACCCATCTTGAAAGACCGTGTTTCCAATCAAGAGGCATTATCATTTTATCAAATAGCTTTCTGATGGCCCTTCGGTCTTTACCAAGGTCCCTTGCTATCTGGGATACTTTCATCCCTTCCTGGTGCTTTTTATGGATTTCGTAATGCATAATTCATTGATGCCAGTCTTTCTTTCTCATGAGAATTTCCTGTTTGGGTTAATAATCAATTTAATGCCCAAGTATAGGATATTTCCAACTAGCTCAAAATAAAATTGTTAACACATTGTCACTTTGAACCTCAATACTTGTTTAAATGAAAAAATGGAGATCCTCTTTTTGTACCAGGTTCTTATCACCTGAAAAGGAGATGTACATTCTTATTTGCTAAAAATAGTACATCGC
>JAFGVF010000294.1 GCA_016938155.1 Candidatus Cloacimonadota bacterium | reverse complement strand
TTTATAGTCTCAAATTTCTGCACTAACAGATAGTGTTTTTGCATTGTGCCTAAAGCAGGGAAAGGTATTACTTTACCTGTCATCTGCGAAGTATAGCCAAAGGCAAGCTTATTATTACTCCACCCGAAAACAAGTCCGGCAATTCTTTTAGCAGTAACTTTATCTTTCACAATCCTGACACCTTTAGAAGTTGAGCCGATATTGTTTTTTAGTACTATCGGTAATTCAGCACTTTTAAGGAACTCCAGGAATTTCTCTTTTTCGTAAAACACTTTCGTAGGTGTATGCGGAAATCCGTTCAAATCCAACCAATAAGACATCATTCTCTTATTCTCGTAGATAAACAATTCGTCGTATGAGGGGTAAATCGGCTTTTTCAGATACTTGCTGATTATATAAAGCTTCTCATCAAACATGGATTTCCGTTCCTGAAACTTTGAGGGAGGTCGGCACAGAAAACCGTCACATTTAGAATTGAGAACATTTTCTAACCAGTCAGGACCAATAATATCAACAACTTCGTAATCAATACCGAGTTCTTCACAAGATTTGACATAGTATTTATGCATTTCACTGAAAGCAGTGAATATTCCTAATTTCATAACTCACCCCGTAGTTCATCAATCACTTTGATGGCTTGTTGAGACGCTTTACCGTCTAATTCATCAAACATAATCCTGTTGTAATACATTCTCTTCTCAGCATGTTGCTCTGGATGCTCAATAGCTCTTAAAAGGGCGTCTCTAAGCTCATCAAAAGTATCTATTCTGTAGGAAATCTCATCCAGCATGGTGCTAATCTCATTTGTAAATCGCTTTATCTCTGCAATTCGAAAAGTGATAATCGGTTTATTTAAGGAGCAGAACTCTGCAATTATTGAACTGATGTCCGCAATCATCACATCTGAAATCATAAGATAGGGCAGAATGTCTTTGTCTTTAATATACCTGATGTGTTGATAATTAGCTAAAAGCTCTTTTTTTTGTGGGGAAAGCCATTGATGAACTGTTACTAAAACATTATAATCAGTTGACAGCTCTTCTATTCTGTCTATCCATTTATCCACAGCAGAATATCCGTTTCTATCCCAGGTTGCAGTGAAAAGTATAGTTTTCTTAGCTGGATCAAGTCTTAACTTGTCTTTTAGCTGTGCTAATTCTTTCGTAGTTATCTCTCCGTTGAACATGGGGTCTATCTTTGGGAAACCTATGGCTAAACCGTTGGTAATTCCCTTCTCAGTCGCCAAACTGACTTCGTGTGTAGATGTGAGCATAAAATTATCAAATGCATTGTATTTATGCGATGCTACGAAGTCTTTGAAGTGGTAAGCACCATGTCTCATCCCAATCTTGATTATTCGTGATTCGGGGTACTTTCTTGCTAAATGCCGTGCCATTATTACCATATCAGGAAATGTTGGATATGCCACCGATTTTATTCCATAACTTGCTAATTCATTTTGTGTCTTACGATTTCGGGCGACGATCCGGATTTCGGGTTTTAATCTATGAATGCTTTTGAAGCAGATGTAATCAGTGTAACCACCACAATAAAAGTCCACCTGATAACTCTTTCTGATCAGTTTATGTACTCTCCAGATTAACTTGTATGGATAACTGATAAGATATTGTGAAATATTCATTACACTTCGCTGACTATGTTATTTTCCATGTTTGATTTTGGTTTTTATCCCGCTAGAGGATATCTCGGGAGTTCTTTCTAAATATACTACTTCACAGAACTCTTTCAATTCATCGAATTTCCCTTCCCAATCACTACCCATCACAAACAAATCGACCTTATGACTCCTAATATCATTTACTTTTTGCTCCCAATTATGTTCAGGGATTACTTCATCAACATACTTTATGGCTTTGACTATTTCAGCTCTTTCTTCGAAAGGATAAGTACATTTCTTGTTTTTTATCTCATTGAATTCATCTGTGGAAACTGCGACAATCAGATAGTCTCCCAGAGATTTAGCTCGTTCCAATAATCTTAAATGCCCATAATGGAATAAATCAAATGTTCCGTATGTTATCACTTTTTTCATATATGTTGTTACCTGCTATATGTTTGTTAGAATTAGAACACATATCGACGATAACTGGTCAAGCAATTTTTCAACATCTCAAATCAATGACTGCACCTTTGAAATATTTGAGCAATACGAGACCTTTAAAATTGGATAATCCCCAAGATTATCATGTTTCTTGCCTTTTCGCTTTTGCTGACCCCTTCTCTTTACTCAGCAGATAACTCGCCAGCATAATCAACACTCCTCCCAGTACCAGCGAATGATTCACTTTCAAGTGAAGGAACAGCACTTCATTTACTGTAGTAAAGAACACAGCCAGAGCAAAGAGCACCGATGATGTGTTTACCGGCAGATATGCAAGTGCATAATTCCAGAAGAGATAAGCCACGCCCGATTGAAACAATCCCATCTCCAGCAACCAAAGCCATTCAAGATTAGTATTGGGCTTTTCTCCGGTATGCAGAAAGATAATGGGGGTCATCAGGATTGAAGATATGAGGAATATACTGAAGAGCATTTGGATTATCTTTAACGGATCAGATTTATAGGGAGTCATTAAGGTCGCTGAAAAGAAAACATAAATTCCAAAAGTAAGCCCTGTCAATACACCTAAAACAATCCCCAGTCCGTAAGTATCACCAAGCTCAGGAAAGCTTCCTTTTCCCATCATAATAACATATAACCCTGTCAGTGAGATAATCAGAGAGATAATCTGCACTTTCGTGGGTTTTATCTTCAGAATAAGGAAGGAGAGAATAAACACAAATACGGGCGATAAATTCTCCAGTATCATCACCAGCGTGCCATGCAGATAAACCAGACTCAGATGATAGAATGCAGAGTTGAGGCATATTCCTACAAGGGCGACTAAAGTAATATGCTTCCAATGTTTTTTTAATATGGTTAAGTCTAATGCTCTTCTCACAACTAAATAGACAAAGAACACTGCCGTCCCTATCCATAACCTCGTTGCAAAAACAAAAAACGGGTCAACCCCATTGACCGAAAGCCACCTTCCTGCCGGACCGTGTATTCCCCATGAAAACAGGGCTATTATTGCAAATATGAATCCTTTCGTTTTATCTGACATTGATTAATTCCATCTCCTATACAAGATATGGAACTGAAAAAATATCTTAACTGAAATGGACAAGGGAAATCTATTTTTAAAATGACAAACAATCGACTAATTATAAAGTATTATAAGTTAGAATGGCAACTCTATCTCCAAATCGAAACTAGTTTTGAGCTCTGTATGTAATTTTGAATAATTATCTAACATTACTTTCTCTCTAGCAATCTCTTTTGCATATAATTCAAGAATATCCGACCACAATTGCTTATCTTCCTTTTTAAAAAAACTGGATTTATCACAATGGAGAACAATTGTACCCATTAGTTCGTTCTTGGGTGATAAGACAGGGTACACGATTGATGATTTTATTCTATCCTTTTGAGA
>JAFGVF010000293.1 GCA_016938155.1 Candidatus Cloacimonadota bacterium | reverse complement strand
TTCAGAGCAGGGACAAGTTTCAATTTCGAAGCCAGACTCAACCCCAAGGCTGAAATAGATATTAATCACAGGTTTCTTAGTGGATGGGATTACGGAGTTGGAGTTTATTCTGGAGCTTCCCTTCATATCTCTGATTTATTCAGATACGAAGGTTACGATAAAACAGGTGATTCTAAGTTCATAAGCAATCTTGGACTTGAGATAGGTCCACAACTCCTGATTGGCAATAAAGCTATGTTTTCGTTGCTTTACAGGCACGATATATATGCGATGCAGAACAATATCAGAGAGAGCAGTTACGGAATTGATGACCAGACAGATAAAGTGCTCCTGTCATTACACCGTGATTTTCTTGATGACAGATTTTATCCGAATAAAGGCGGATGGGGTTATTTAATTCTGGAGAATATTGCAGGTAATGGGCTTAATACCCCTTTTGATGAGCAGGTACAACGGCTTATTCTTAATTCGGAAAAGGCATTTCCTATCTCTCGGCATATCAGCTTAAGACACTCTCTCAATCTTGGTATTGCATCAGAGAATAATGAAAGAGTTAATCATTGTTTCTTCCTGGGGGGTAACAGACTCATAGATCACACCACCTTTCCCTTTCCGGCTATGAAACCTAAGGCATTGAAAGGTTGTAATGCCTATGCCTACAAAACCGGATTGCAGTATAAATTCAATATGTTCTTTCATCTTTCTCTTAATGGTTATTATGCCGAAGTTAAAGACGATTTACACAATCTTTTCAATCGGAAAGATGGTATCTATGGTGGAAGTATTGATTTAGGCATCCGTACTATACTTGGTCCCGTTGACCTCTCATTGCAGAAGAACAGCTACAATAAAGACTTTATGGGATATCTTAACATAGGCTATCGGTTCTGATTATTACTCTCGATCTTTCTGGTTACTAAGTCCATATTTCCTTTCATTTCTGGTTACTAAGCCCCAGCTTAGTAACCTTTTTCATTCCCAAGCTGGGGCTTGGGAACGAGAATTACATTTTTCTTTCCCCGTAATGCGAGTGTCCTCACTTGCATACAGCTCTTAAGATCTGTTCAAATTTCAACAATTCTACGAATTGTCAGCAACTCAGAGAGTCGCAGTACGGAAAAGGGGTGGCAAACTCCGATTTGCCACAGCGGTCTTAGGTCGCTATACAGATGTAACGCAATTCTCCAGAATTGAAATGTTCTTTCTTGTTACTAAGTTCCGGCTTAGTAACCTTTTTCATTCCCAAGCTGGGGTGGTTCTCTGTAGAGACGCACGGCCGTGCGTCTGTATTTCAACCTTATCTATTCTAACCTTTTCTCATTCCCAAGCTGGGGCTTGGGAACGAGATATACATTTCTCCAGAATTGCGATGAAAAATAGATTCACAGTGCGTTTTATGCGGAGTTTGGTCATTTATACACCTCTTTTACTCTTGTTTTCACCATCGCACTGTGATCCCGCTGTGCCGTCACTGTGAACCCACTAACCACGCGGTGTCACAGTGCGTGGGTAGTGCGAGGCTAGTGAGAAACATATACCTGAATTGTGCCTTGTTGAATAGGTTGCTGAAACAAATCTACAGTGACAATAATGCGGGTTTAGCCACGATTATGAAATGTAAAAAAATCTTTCAACCACGAACGAGTAAAATGCAAGAGATAATGTTCAAAGAAAGATACAATGCAATTCTACTGAACTACTAATGAGTTTGTAGATGTAGTGCCTTGTGCCCCCCGGAATGGAGGTACTGCTTCAGCTGTACTCTTATTGCTCTTATACAATACTGTTTGAATAAAGCTGAATGATAGTTACAATATTATTATCTTGACATTCAACACTCGAAATATCACAATTGAGTTGTTTACAAATCTATGGAGAAAAGCAAGAGAAGTGATGATTTAATAACAAAGCTATTATGCAAATACTACTAATGGCATAATAGTAATAATGAATGGAGGAGATATGAAAAAGCTATTCTCACTTGTATTTCTATGTCTTGTTTTCATGTGTGCATGGGCACAACATGACATTCATTATTTTTCTGTGAATAAAACTGAAAACACACCTGAACTTCAAACTTATTTAGCAAACATTCCATTCGATTATGATCCGGAGGAAGTTGATGGAACGCAGAATCCTTTCTTATTGCATTATGACAATAGTAATGGTGAATTTTCTTTGCATGATTTTCTGTTAGATTATAATAATGTAAATAGTACTAATTTCTTTGCACCTACTGACATGTGTATATTTCATTTCTATCCGACATACGACATTAATGGAAATCCATTACCAACAATTCTACCTTACAGTCTGGATTTTGGAACGAAGTTCTGTATTACAGTTAAAAATGTGACAAATGGTGTAGAAGAAGTTGGTGATCCTTCTTTGTTCATAATAGATACCGGTATCAGTGCACTGGGTGTATCGGCAATAACGAAAATTCAACCTTCTTCATCTTCCACTATTCCCGATAGTGAGCAGGGTTGCTCATGGGTTGACGGTTTTACAATAAGGCGAAGCAACGCCTCTTCCTTCGTTGGATTAAGTAATGAAACAGCCGCTGGTATTTATGCAGAAAACAGCATGCATGTAAAAAACTGTGTGTTTGGTTCGGTTATTGATAATGAGAACTTCTATCAAGCATTCAGGGGCCAAGTACATAATCAGTATAGTGGTGGAATTAGTCTGCATTTACCGATCTTTGAGATGAAGCATTGTACTATAGAAAGTGCTTCTGCTATCAATCAATATCCATTAGCTTTCTTTTCACAGCAACAGAACGGTCAAATTGCAAGATACACATGCTTTATTTTTGAAAATGAATTCTACAATAACTACTTTGGTGCTCAATTAAATGATTGTGAAACATATTATATAGCAGATAATATATTTGAGAATGACCCAGGAATGGCACATATAAGTTCAATACTCTCAAATGCTTTTTACATCCGACAAGCTTCAACAGAGAACGCAACAGCGTATTATGATTTGGATTCTTATAAACTGGATTGGTTAAAAAGCTCTATTTTACGAAATAGAATTCTCAATGTCCGAAAGGCAATTGATGTGGTTTCTGAATCTGTAATTGATTTCGAAGGAAATCCATCTCTCATTCGAGGGAATATTATCAGAGATTGCTTACAAGGAATTGACTTGGATTATTCCATTCCGGGAGCTTTAATAAGCCGTAATATTATTGAGATTTCAAATAACATGGAATTTAACCTTAACAATGAAAATATGTACGCATTTAGACGATTGAGTGAACAAGAAAAGTCAGATTACTTAAATAATACTTTGATACATATCAGTAATACAGATACAGCATATTTGTTCGATTTGAATTCGATTGAAGGTAGTAAAGTCATTAACAACTTAATATGGGGATTTGAATTGAATCCATTGGGAGATAATGATGCTGAATACAGTTATTGTGTATCAGACATTGATTTTGGAGGCACTTCAAGCATGATTACTACCCTCCAAGGTAACCTTAACTACATAATACCCGATCCTTTACAAGAAGAGAATATAAGTGATGTTTACTATCTTGATGATAATTATACTCTGCCTTGGGATGAAACTCAGAAATCTGTTATGATAAACTCCGGTTATAATATAACTCATTGTTTGGATGAAGACGATAATGAAATCCCCTGGTATAAAGATGTAGTCTTTGATGATGAATGCTCAAATCAATTATGCTCAGGGGAATGTGAATTCTGCTATAATGATCACAGAGTGGTTGTTGATGATTTCTATCCGACTACTCAAGATATGGACCATTCAAGAAAAGACATCGGGGCAAAGCCGTATCTACCGATGGAAGATAATGAATATGTTATTGAAAACAGTGTTCTCGAACTAAATAAGAATCAGATCAATTGGATTTGCTTACCGGGACTTGATGGCTTAACAACGCATGATGGGCAAACACCGGTTGATTACACCATAGCGGAATATGTGTTTGGGGATCAGTCAGACCTGGTTAATGCCCAGGGAGTAAATGTTTTTTGGAGTTGGAATCCCCCTTACCTTGATGAAATCATTTGGGATTGGAATGGTGAGTCTGGAATTGATTGGAATACTCAAAATCTTGAATGGAATAATATAGACACTGAGGTAACTACCCCTAAAGGATATAAGGTACGATTTCTGCCGGCTGCACCGGAAACTGTGAAGATTGAGTTTGATGGTTTCAAAGCGGGAAGTACTAATAACCCGGATTATGAGATTGAAGTGTTTCAACCCCTGGAAAATGGGGATACG
>JAFGVF010000292.1 GCA_016938155.1 Candidatus Cloacimonadota bacterium | reverse complement strand
CTGCGTCTTGAGGGACGTTCAGCTCATACCCTACGCTCGTATGAGATGGATTTGCATCAGTTTGAGAAGCATATAGCCAGATATTTTTTTGAGGAGCTAATCATTCTCGGCGAGATCAAAAAACTCTATGTTCGTGATTTTCTGCGCAATCTCAGCGAAGAAGGACTGGATAATCGCAGTCTTGCCAGGAAGCTTTCCGCCTTGAAACGATTCTTCAAGTATTGCAAGATTAAGGGAATCATAAAAGAAAACCCGATTGAAAGCATGAACTCTCCGAAGTTTGAGAAGAAGCTTCCCACTTTCTTCAGTGAAGATGAGATGACTCTGCTTTTAGATATTCCTGACCAAACAACTCAATTCGGGATTCGAGATAAGGCAATTCTGGAGCTGATTTATTCTTCCGGTTTACGATTAGGCGAGATTGCTAGCCTGACCATCGGGAGACTGAATTTCCGGCATCAGCGGGTGAAAGTCTTAGGTAAAGGTAATAAGGAACGGATAGTACCTGTAGGGGAGAAGGCATTATCGGCGTTAAGAAACTACTATCAAATACGCGACCGATTTGCTACCGAATTCAGTGGGGAAACTTTCTTTCTGACAAAAAGCGGTAAACCGTTTGATAGTGACCAGTTAGGGATTATACTTGATAGGTATATAAGTCTGGTAGCTCAGAAAAAGGGATATTCAGCCCACACAATCAGACATACTTTTGCCACACATCTTTTAAAAAACGGGGCAGATTTAAGGTCAATTCAAGAGATGTTGGGACATTCCTTCTTGACATCTACAGAAATTTACACACATGTTACTCTAACGGAGATAAGGTCAGTCTATGACCGTACTCATCCAAGAAACAGAGAGAATGAAGATATAGATAGTTTGGAGGAAAAGAAATGAAACTGGAAGGTAAAGTTTTAGTTGCCCAGGGCGGAGGACCAACTGCCGTAATAAACCAATCCTTGGTTGGGGTCGTGCTTGAAGCTCGTAAGTTTACACAAGTCTCCCGTGTTTACGGGGCAATGAATGGTGTTAGAGGGATGATTGATGAGAATTTCATCGACTTGACTCAAGAAACAACTCACAATCTGGAACAGGTTGGGAGATGCCCATCCTCAGCACTAAGCTCCACTCGGGATAAGCCTGACGAAGCCTATTGCAAAGAGATTTTCAAAGTATTAAAGGCTCATGATATTCGCTACTTCTTCTATATTGGTGGTAACGATTCATCAGATACGGTTAGAATTGTAAATAATGAAGCCACAGTAGCAAATTATGACTTCCGTGCCATTCACATCCCCAAGACCATTGATAACGATTTGGTTTTGAATGACCATACTCCCGGTTTCGGTTCTGCTGCCCGTTATGTAGCACAGGCTTTCATGGGGGCAAATCTTGATAACAGAGCTCTTCCTGGAGTCTATATCGGTGTTGTAATGGGGCGTCATGCGGGATTCTTAACTGCTGCCTCTTCACTTGCACAGAAATACAATGACGATGGACCACACTTGATATATATGCCGGAACGACCCTTCCACAGAGCAAACTTTCTTGCAGATGTTAAGAAAGTATGGGATAAATACGGTCGTTGTGTTATTGCAGTATCAGAGGGAATTGTTGATGAAAAGGGTGTGCCGATTATCTCTAAACTGATGACTACCAATGAAAAAGACGCTCATGGGAATGTTCAACTCTCGGGAACAGGGATGCTTGGAGATTTACTTGCAGACCTTATTAAGAAAAACCTGCCTATTAAGAGAGTCAGGTCTGATACTTTCGGTTACTTGCAACGCTCTTTTATGGATTGTGTCTCTGATGTGGATTCCCATGAAGCAAGAGAAGTGGGGGAGAGAGCAGTTCAGTATGCTCTGTGGCATAATCTGGACGGTTCAATACGCATTAAACGGACAGGTTACTACTCTGTGGATTATGACCTTGTTCCGCTTGAGGAGATTGCTGGAAAAACCAGACACATGCCTGCAGAGTTCATAAATCCTGAAGGTAATGGCGTAACAGATTTGTTTAAATTTTATGCCCGACCGCTTGTTGGTTCCGGCTTCCCAAATGCACATCGCCTGAGAGCACCGGCAGTAGCTAAATTACTGAACAGATAGAACAGCATATCATCCCGACCGAGCAAAAAAGCAACTGGAGGGAATTCTCTATCTTTATACTCGTTCCCAGACTAAAGTATGGGAACGAGTAAACACATATAGGAAACATTTGAAGTGGCAAACCACCTTTCAAATGTTTTCATGCTTGAGCGAGAAGCCAAAACTCCCACGCAAAAGAGCAGAGCGAGTTCGAGACATGGGAAAATAGTAACCTCAAGTTCTTTACACTCACATGTGTGAAAGTTAAGGATTCTCGAATAAATTGCAGTAATTAAAAGATACTCCTGTATTATATATAAGTAAGATGATAAAGCTAAGATTTAAGACTTTCGAAGAGAAGCTCGGTGTATATATTATACTCTCGATTATTCTTCATTTTATCATTTTGTTGTTTCTGCCCAAATTCACCCTCATGACTCCGGTTCCCCAAAAGTCTGAGACTCAGAAGAATCCTAAGTTAAGCTTTCGAATCGTAGAAACGCCAGCTCAGGATACTCCTAAGCCGGAAAATGCGAGGAATATCTCAGATAAAAACTCTCAGGCACAGCAGGAAGAGTTGCATCCCGAACTAACAGAAGGCAATCCCTATGCTGAAGAAACAAGGATGAAAGAGACCCAATCATCAGAGAGCAGTGGAGGTGAAGATCATAAAAGGGGCGAATTGGCACAGGAGCAGAAATCTGCAGGTAACCCTGAATCCAATCGGGCAAAGGCGTTCTGGAATTTGCTGCAGGAGAACAGGGAGAAAGTTGATAAGGAGAATCACCCCGAGACAATTCAAGAGTTGAACAGCTCTGCCTACCGTCAGGGCGGATTTGCTCTTAACACTTATGCCTGGGATTATGCTCCCTATATGCTTCAGTTAAGGGATAAGATTCAGGGAAACCTTCGTCCGCCCATGTCATTTACCCGTATGGGTATCGGGGCAGGACAGAATATTGTTAAATTCAGAATAGATCGAACAGGCAAACTACTGAGTGTCAAGTTACTTGACTCAACGACTCATGAAACTCTTAATGAAACAAGTCTTCGCTCTATCAAGTACTCTTTCCCATTCATTCAATTGCCGGTTGATTTCCCGGAAGAGTTTCTTGAAATAACGGCTTACTTTTCTTATATAAAACAATGAGGTAACAATGCAGGAAGTTCTAAGTATAATCAAACAGGGCGGTATAACCGTTTATCCACTTATAATATGTTCAGTAATTGCGTTTGCAGTGATTATCGAAAAGCTGATTACTCTCAGAAAGAAGAGGATTCTAATTCCTGAGATTGAGTTTGCTATCAGCCGGATAAAGGCAACTTCGGATATTTCTGAAGCAATTTCCGTTTGTGAAAAACATCCCGGTGTCTTTGCCAATCTTATAATGGCAGGTCTCAGAATTGCCGACCAACCATTGGATATTATCCGTGAGAACTTCGCTGACCAGGGACGGCAGGAGATGAGACGGCTGGATAAAGGTCTTGTTCTACTTGAAACAGTGGCAGCAGTATCGCCCCTCCTCGGACT
>JAFGVF010000291.1 GCA_016938155.1 Candidatus Cloacimonadota bacterium | reverse complement strand
GTACCCTACACCTACAATCAAATCTACTATTATGCCTTTACAAATCTGGATTGGGGTCAAACAGTGAATTGGGGTATCGTAGCTTTTAATAACGATGGAGACTGTGCGACATGTGTAAACAGAACTTTCACTGTAAAGGAAGAACCATTGATTCCTGCTAATTCTCCTTCGGCAATTGTGTATATGGAGTTGGCAGGATATACCGGTTTTGACCCTGACATTTTGATTTTACCCGAGATCGATTTAGGTGAAGGAATGTTTCAACCGGAAATTGATTTCAGTTATGATGAGGAAGTGAATAACTTCACTATGTTTGCTCTGGCTCAAGATTTACCTGATTACCCCCTTGTCAAACCGCAAAACTGCCTGATAAGCCTTGGCATGAATCTGCCAACCGGAATTCTGACTTATATAACGGTCAGATTCAGTGATGCTATTGCAGCAACTGAATTGGCAAGATGGAACGGAAGCAACTGGATTGATGTTTCGTTCCCTGCTTTTGCGGATTTTGGAACTACGGGACAGGTTACTTTCCAGTGGCTATCAACAGGCAGAGGAGTTGAAAATTTCGTTATTAATAATGGAGAAGGCTCTACCCTACCGGTAGAACTTACTTCTTTCACTGCCATCCAGGTACCCGGAAACAATGCAAAAATTCAATGGATTACTCAGTCAGCTTCTAATCTTCTCGGTTTTGATTTGTATCGTAGCGAAGCCAATTTGTTTGAAGAGGCTCTTAAGATAAATGGAACTATGATTCAAGGTGTTAACTCAACAACAATTAGCGAGTATTCATATATTGATGAAACTGTCGAGTTTGGCAGTGCATATAACTACTGGCTGGAGTCTATTGACCTTGATGGAATCTCGCACAGATATGGACCGGTTAGAGTTCAGATTGTTGATGATAATGTTGCACCTGAAATTCCAACTGTAACCTACCAGACGGAGATTAAGGATATCTATCCTAATCCCTTCAATCCATCAACGACAATATCTTTTTATTTAGCTCAAGACGCTAAAATTGATCTTAGTGTTTACGATATTACCGGTAAACTTGTCAGGTCTTTGAAGGTGAAATCCTTCTATAAAGGTCAGACAAGGCACTCTCTAAATTGGGACGGTAATGATGATAATGGTAGCTCAGTACCTTCCGGTGTTTATTTCTTCAAATTAAGTGATGGGAAGAACACCGGAATTAGAAAGTCAGTTCTTATTAAGTAAGTAACTACCATATTTATAGAGGGGAGAGAATCGAATGATACTCTCCCCTATTTCATTTTGATATAGTGCTATATCATTATCATATATTAAGTTATCTTGCCGGTATCAAGAAAAATTATCATTGACATAATTCCCCACTTTAGAAAGAAAAAGAAATCAAAGTTAGCTGGAGAGCGTATGAAAAGATATTTGTCCCTTATATTATTAGTCCTGATTGCCTCAATGGCATTTAGTCAGGAAATTTCCCGTAAGATACTTCCCAACGGTATGGAAGTTGTAGTAAAGAAAAACGATACCAACAATTCAGCCGGAGTTTATTGCTTTGTCAAAACCGGCTCCAACTATGAAGCAGAGTTCCTTGGTTGCGGAATTTCGCATTATCTGGAGCATCTCGTTTCCGGTGGTACTACCAAGTATCGAACCGAAAGTGATTATCAGGAATTGTATAAGAAATATGGGCTGATTTCCAATGCCTACACGAATAATTTTGTTACTGCCTATCATCTTACCGGAGAAGCGGTTTATGCCGACTCAATGATAACTTATATCTCTGAGATAGTTTCTTCATGCTCCCTGGATGAGTTTGAAGTTAATCGTGAGAAAGAGGTTATACTCAAAGAGATAGTGATGAGAAGTTCACCCATCAGGTCACAGATCAGTCAAAGACGCAATGAAGTTTTCTATCCTAACTCACCTGTTAAAACCCCTGTGATCGGCTATGTCAATCTCTTTAAAGACATTACAATTGAAGACCTGCACACCTATTACACTCGTAACTATGTTCCGAATAATATGATCTTTGTAGTTGTTGGAGATGTAGATGTTGATGCAACAATGGGTTTTATAGAGTCTAAATTCGCTGACTTTGAAAGAAAGCCATTCAACCCGATAGTAGTTGATAAACAGACTGCTTATTCAGGCAATCAAATGGTAGTGGAGGAGTTCGCAACTGAATCTTCACAGGTTACGATTAAATATATCCTCCCCGGTATGACAGAGTATGAAAACTCCTGCCTGACTGCAGCTTTGCATAATATATTGGGACCAAGAAAGGCTCCTTTAGCCTATAAGCTAAAAGAAGAATTGAAGCTTGTGGACTCCATAAACGGCTATGCAAGCTCGGAATCACGGGATAAGTATCCTGAAGTTACTATCAGTTTTTCTCCTCAAAATCCTGCCAATATAAGCCGGATAATCGATATTATTGATGATGAAATAGCAACCCAGATTAAAGCAGGGCTTAGCGAACAGAGACTTACTGATTATGTTAATCGCTATAAATCATGGTTAGTTATGAAGAGTGAGGATGCAGATAGAGAATGCAACACAATCGGGATGAACATGATTTTCAGTGGAGTACCCTTCACAACAGAGGGTGAAATTGAGATGATGGAGCAGATAACAACAGCTGATATGGCCTCTGCTCTGACAAAATATGTAGTTCCGAAGAATCGGTTAATCTTCTGTGCAGTGCCGGTTGGAATGGCAAACTCTGTAAATGGCAAAAACAGCATCGTAACTGAGAAGAAGGAATTCAAGAGATTGTTGGACAAAAAAGATATTTCTCTGATGATTAAAGAGAATCATAAGAAACCGGTTATCGATGTTGAAATCAATATCTCAACCTCGACCGACTATGAAACCAAGGATGACTGGAACAACTTTGAGGCTGTAGCAGATATGATGATACGCGGTTCTAAGAATTATTCTTCTTTAGACCTGACTGAGTGGTTCGAAAATCATCTGGTGCGTCCATCTCTCAATATCGGGCAATACGGCTTGAATATCTCTTTTAGCTGTATGAAGGATGATTATCCTGAGATGCAAAGAATAATTCTTGATGCTTTGAATAACCCCACTTTTGATGAAT
>JAFGVF010000290.1 GCA_016938155.1 Candidatus Cloacimonadota bacterium | reverse complement strand
AACAAGCAGCCAGTGACCTGGCAACCATTGCAGCTCAAAGATGCATAGAAAACTCCAATATAAAATATAAAGATATCGATATGATTATCTGTGGTACAATCTCTGCCGACCATGCCTTCCCATCCACAGCATGTTTTGTGCAGGAGAAATTGGGATTAAAGGGTATTCCGGCTTTTGACTTATCAGCGGGATGTCCCGGATTTATCTATGCTTCTGATGTAGCCAGACAATTTGTTGAAAATGGAACTAAGCAGAATGTGTTGGTTATCGGAGTAGAAGTATTATCCAAAATCACAAACTATCAGGATAGAAATACTTGCATCTTATTTGGTGACGCTGCAGGAGCTGCGATAATTTCAAGAGCTCAATCAAATGAGATTTCTTATATCATAGATTCAGAAATTCTTGCAGATGGAGGATATACTGATATATTGATTCAACCCGCAGGAGGTTCAAGAATGCCGGCAAGCCAGAAAACTGTGAAGGAAAATCTTCATACAGTATATATGGAAGGGAATAAGGTATTTAAGCTTGCCGTGAAGTCTATGTTCTCGACTTGTGAGACAGTTCTTAAACGGAATAAAATGGACTTTGATGATATTGACTGGCTGGTTCCACATCAGGCAAACATGAGGATAATTGAAAGTCTTGGTAACAAGATGAAGATTGATAAAGAGAAAGTGATAGTGAATATAGAAAAATATGCTAATACCTCTTCAGCAACAATTCCATTAGCTGTTGATGAAGCAATCAGGGAAGGTCGGATTCAGAAGGGAGACATTATTCAGATAGTGTCATTTGGAGCCGGTTTAACTTGGGGTACTGTGCTGTTTAGATATTAATGGAGATTTGATATGACTTTTACCGAAAAAGAAATTGCATTTGTTTTTCCCGGACAGGGAGCACAATATATAGGAATGGCGATGGATTTTACCGGAGCTGACATTGAGATGCATAGCGTCTTAAGAAAATTTGATGAAAAACACTCTACTCAGCTGGAAAGAATTATGACTGATGGTCCTGAAGAGGAACTGAAGCAGACAAAATATACACAGCCTGCAATTCTCTTCCACAGCTATTGTGCCTGGAAAACTTTTATAGATAAAACGGGAATCAAACCGGCTTTTGTTGCAGGGCATTCCCTGGGTGAGTTCTCTGCCCTGGTTGCAAATGGTGTCTTGAGTGTTGAAGATGCGATGCACCTTGTACATAAGAGAGGTCAGTTCATGATTGAGGCAAATGCAGGTAATCCATTTGCTATGTATGCGATAATGGGATTGGATTCAGCAAGTGTAAAAGCTGCTTGTGCTGAGGCATCAGACGCAGGAGTAGTTATCGCTGCAAATTTTAATACTCCGGATCAAACAGTGATATCCGGAAGTGAAGAAGGCGTAAAGAAAGCCGGAGAGATTTGCAAAGCCAAAGGAGCTAAAAGAGCTCTTCCTTTGCAAGTAGGCGGACCATTTCATTCTCCCTTGATTGAGAAAGCGGGATTCTGGTTAGCAGATGAAATGAAACAAATTCATTTTAACGATACGGATGTTCCTGTGGTCTCAAATGTAGATGCAAAACCGACCGGAGATTCAAAGAAAATTATTCAAAATTTAACAGAACAGGTAACTTCTTCAGTGCTATGGGTTGACTGTATTCAGCAGATGATTAACGATGGAGTTAAAGTATTCTTTGAATTCGGACCACAGAAAGTGCTTTCAGGAATGATAAAAAAAATAGACAAGAATGCAATCGTTTATAACATAGATAAATTATCAGATATTGAAAGAGTAATTGAGGAAATGAAGAATGCAGAATAGACTTGAGAAGATGATAGCAGTTATAACCGGAAGTGCACGAGGTATAGGTTACGGAATTGCCGAAAGGTTTGCCGAAGAGGGCTCAACAGTAATCATCCTTGACCTGAATCAGGAGCAAGTAGATGAGGCTGTTTCCAGATTAACTGCACATGGATACTCAGCCGAGGGATATGCAGCAAATGTAACTGATAGCGAAAGAATCGGTGAGATATTTAAAGAGCTGGATGCTAAATACGGAAAGATTGATATACTGGTTAATAATGCCGGAATTACCAAAGATAATCTGATAATGCGAATGAAGGAATCTGATTGGGATGCAGTCATCAATGTTAATTTAAAAGGCACTTTTATTTGTACCCAGAAAATCAGCAGATATTTGTTAAAGCAAAAATCTGGTTGTTTAGTTAATATTGCCTCTGTAATCGGAATAATGGGAAATGCCGGACAAGCCAACTATGCAGCTTCGAAGGGAGGAGTAATATCTTTGACAAAGTCCTCGGCAAAAGAGTTTGCTTCCAGAGGCATTCGTGTCAATGCAGTAGCTCCCGGTTTTATTGAGACAGAAATGACCCAGAATTTACCCGAAGAAGTAGTGAAATCCTATTCTGCTGCAATTCCTTTGCAGAAGATGGGTAGCATCAGAAATGTTGCTGACTTATGCTTATTCTTGGCTTCGAAAGAGGCAGAATATATCACCGGTCAAGTAATAAATGTTGACGGTGGACTAATCATCTAAAACAAACTTAGGAGGATATAATGGATATCGCAAACGAAGTAAAAAAGATCATAATGGAAGAACTCAATGTTGATGAAAGCCAGATTACTGATGAAGCAAACTTCATCGATGATTTAGGTGCTGACTCCCTTGACACAGTTGAGCTTGTAATGAAATTCGAAGACAAGTTTGACCTTGAAATCCCTGAAGAAGATCAGGACAAACTTCGTACAGTTGGACAAGCAATTAGCTATCTTACTTCAAAACTGAACGCTTAAATTTGAGATAAAAGGTTGTTCGAGTGTTTCCATTGCGGACAACCTTTTATATTCTCGCATCTTAAAAAATAGAGGTTGCTTATGAAACGGAGAGTAGTGATAACAGGAATGGGAACCATAAATCCTGTTGGTAATAATATAGATGAAACATGGCAGAATTTACTGGCAGGTAAACGAGGAGCCAGGACAATAGATCGCTTTGATATAACTGATTTCCCGGTAAAATTCGCCGCTCAGGTAAATGGTTATGAATCAGCAAATCATTTTGATCCCAAAGAAGTGAAAAAAATAGACCTATATGCACAATACGCTGTTGTTGCTGCAAGGCAAGCGATGAAAGATTCGGGACTTGAAGATCATCCGTATGACCACAATAGAATCGGCTGCATCGTGGGTGCAGGGATTGGTGGAATAATAACTTTTGAGGAAGAAGTCATTAAAATGGTCGAAAAAGGACCAAGGCGTATAAGTCCCTTTTTTATCCCCAAAATGATATCCAACATAGCTGCTGCTCATATCTCAATTGAATATAATTTAAAAGGTATAAACTTTAATGTTGTATCGGCTTGTGCCAGCTCAAATCATGCCATAGGGACTGCTTTCAGGTCTATTCAATACGGCGATGCTGATGTTATAGTTGCTGCTGGTTGTGAAGCAGCTGTTTCACCAATGGCTGTTGGCGGGTTCAGTGCTTTAAAAGCTCTCTCTACAAGAAATGATGATCCGGCTTCGGCAAGTCGTCCTTTTGATAAAGACAGAGATGGGTTTGTCATTTCTGAAGGTGCTGCGGCATTGATTCTCGAAGAACTGGAACATGCAAAAGCTCGTGGAGCTCAGATTTATGCTGAAGTTCTTGGTTATGGAGCTACTGCAGATGCATATCATATTACTGCTCCCACGGAAAATGGTGAGGGTAGTGCCAGAGCTATGCAGATGGCTCTTGATGATGCCGGGCTCAAGGCTACAGATATTGATTATATCAATGCACACGGTACTTCAACACCTTTAAATGATGTAACAGAAACAATTTCTATAAAGACAGTTTTTGGTCCTCATGCCTATAAAGTAAAAATCAATTCCACAAAATCCATGGTTGGACATATGTTGGGAGCTGCAGCGGCAATGGAAGCAATTGTCTGTGTAAAATCAATTTGTGACCAGAAATTGCACTTAACGGCCAACCTTGAGAATCCGAGTCCTGAATGTGATTTAGATTATGTTCAAGGAAAGTCAATTGATCACAAGGTAACTTATGCTCTCAGTAACTCATTAGGTTTCGGAGGACAAAACTCTGCTATAGTTATTGGCAAGTATTGATGATTTAGGGGGCATCGCCCCCTCTTTTTATTACTGAGGTATTATTGAACACAATTATTAAACGCCTGTCCTGGATGTTTAATTCCAAGAGAATTGAAGTAGTCATCGAGGACAGCGAATGGGAAGATAAACTTCAAGAGTTTCAAAGGAAGATTAACTATAAATTTGAAGATGTTAATCTCTTAAAAAGTGCCTTTACGCACAATTCGTACTTTCGAAAACAAGCACCTTATGCCTGTGCAACTTCTCCGTTTGAGAGAATGGAGTTTTTGGGTGACTCCATCTTAGGGCTATTTGTTGCTCAAGAACTTTTTCTAGCTTTTCCTGATAGTCAGGAGGGAACGCTCTCGAAGATGAAGTCAAAAATAGTATCTGAGAAATATCTTACAGTAAAAGCAAAAGAGATAAATCTCGGGAACTATCTAATGCTAAGTGATGATGAGGATAGAAATGGAGGCAGATCAAGACCATCCATTCTTTCAGATGCAATGGAAGCTTTGATTTGTGCAGTATATCTTGATAGTAGCCTGGAAGAAGCCGAAAGAATCATCAAAAACATCATCTTATTGAATTTTCGTAAACTTATCGACCAGGATGAGTTGAAGAACTTTAAAAGCATTTTACAAGAATATGCACAGTCAAAGTATCAGGAACCTCCTACTTATGAAAAGGTTGGTGAATTGGGACCTGACCATGACAAAACCTTTATAATGGATGTACTGATAAATGGAGAGGTTGTTGGAACCGGTTCCGGACCGAGTAAAAAAGAAGCACAACAAAATGCAGCGAAAGAAGCTTGCAAGATGCTTGATTTGTAATGATTATTTATCCCATCTTCATACCTCAGCAGGGTTGTAGTTTTCAATGTATATATTGTAATCAATTCAGCATCACAGGTTCTTCCGGAATTAATCAAGAAGAAATATTACATGATTTGGTTGCTTTCTGTGAATTCAACAAACATAAACAAAAAGAAATTGCTTTTTTCGGCGGTACTTTTACTGCACTCCCCCAAAAAATCAGAGAGGGATATTATGCCATTGTGGAACCTTTTCTTGATGAACTTACAACAGTAAGATATTCTACCAGACCTGATTGCATTGATGAAGAGATTTTAAAAGAAAGCATTTTGCAAAGAGTATCTACAATAGAGTTGGGGGTACAGAGCTTTTCCAATGATGAGTTAACTCAATCCGTAAGAGGATATACACAGGAAAAAGCTCAAGAAGCTTGTCGGATGGTTAAAGAGAATGGTTTTAAACTTGGTATTCAATTGATGTTGGGACTACCGGGGTTCAGCCCTTCATCTTTGCAGTTAACCATTGAAAGAACTATCCATGCTTCACCTGATTTCGTGAGGATTTATCCTCTCTTAGTTCTGAAAGACACACCCCTGGAAAGGATGTATAGAAGTGGCAATTACAAACCGATTTCATTGAATGAGGCATTGTATTATTCTGCTACAATGATGGAAAGCTTTGAGCAACATGGGATAAAGGTTATAAAAACAGGTTTACACTCAGACATCTCAGAGCGTGATGCAATAATAGCAGGACCATTTCATCCAAACTTTGGGGAACTGGTAAAAGGAGATATCTTTGCTCGCAGAATAGAGAAGGATATCGACGGAGACAGCCTCATTACTGTATCAAATAAAAATATTTCTTTACTTAAAGGCAATGGTGCTTATATCTTGAAATGTTTGGAAAACAGATGTCATAATTACATCGTGAAAGTAGCCGTAGATAAGTTCTTACAAGATGGAGAATATTCAGTAAAAAGATTATCAGATAAGGATTGAGACATGAAAAAATATCTTCTTTTTCTTACTCTTGCCATTTTACTCAGTAGCTGTAGTTTCAAGGGCACTAATTGGAATGTTAACCTGAATCTGCCTTTAATGGATGAGAAATATCCCGTAATTGATTT
>JAFGVF010000289.1 GCA_016938155.1 Candidatus Cloacimonadota bacterium | reverse complement strand
GATTGGTGACTGCTATTTAACCACTATTACCAATACATATTCAACTTCAGTTGTTACAGGCAATAGTGAAGTGGGCAGATTTGCAGGAAGAGTTGTTGATTCTTACTTAATTAATAGTGTTTGGGAAGTGATATTATCTGAGGAAATGGAAGGAATAGGTCTAGAAGTCGGAGTAAATGAAATAGTAATTTATGAGAAAACAGCATCAGAGATGAGGCAAATGGCTACATATACTGATCTTGGATGGGATTTTGTGGATGAAATTGTTAATGGCGAAGAAGATATCTGGATTTTAAATAGCAATTCGAATGATGGCTATCCTTATATAAACCCAGAGTATGCTTATGTAGGTAATGAGGAAGAGACAAACATTACACCCCAACTACAAACGAAACTGTATAACAACTACCCCAATCCCTTCAATCCGGAAACAACGATTAGTTTCAGTGTGAAGAAGAATGATGTAACTTCCTTGAAGATTTATAACATCAAGGGGCAGGTGGTTAAGAGCTATCCCAAATTCACTTCCGGTGAACATAAGGTAGTTTGGAAGGGTGTTGATAAGAAGAATAAACCGGTCGCATCAGGTGTTTACTTCTACCGTCTGGAATCCAAGACGGGAAGTATGACTAAGAAGATGATGCTGATGAAATAAACATATATCCGTGAAACGGGCAAACAGAAATGTCTGCCCGTTTTTCTATATCCAATTTACTATAAAAGTTTAATCTGACAGTACCCAAACCGTAGCTGAACCGTAACCAAACCGTGGTCGCCACGGTTGACCCACGGTCGGGGCACGGTTGACCCACGGTTAGGAATAACAGATATGCCAGACTTCCGGTATGCTTTGATAGCGTCCATATAACAGGCGGGATTAGAGAGGGACTAAGATATGAACAAATTGTGGATAACTCGGGGGTATGCCCGAGAGATTCCCGAGTGAGTCCCGCGAAATTCCCGTGTGATTCCCGTGAATTAGGATAGAAAATAGAGGGGGGATAAAAAAAAATCTTAAAATGAGAAATAATTCTTTACAAGTGCATTGATTTGATATATGTAGTAGATACATTAAAATGGAGAAAAACAAATTTTAGAAGGTACAAAATGGAAGAGATGAAATTGGAGAAAGCACTTCAAAGAATAGAAGAGATAGTGGAGTTGCTGGAATCGGGTGATTTGGAGCTTGAGGAAACGATTCAGTATTTTAAAGAAGGAACAGAGTTAGTGAAGTTCTGTTCCTCCAAGATAGATAGTTTGGAACTGAAAATAACCCAATTGACATCGCAATTAGGTGCAGCAGAAAAAGAGGAGATTTAATGGCAGACAATACGCTGATAGCCCTTAAAAAGGACTTAAAAGATAAGAAAGAGTGGGTAAACATAGTATTAGACAGATTTCTACCCCGAAAAGATGAATATCCGAAAGAGATACATAAAGCGATGCGTCACACACTCTTCGCAGGTGGTAAGAGATTCCGTCCTTATTTAATGATACGAACCTTTCTTCTCTTCAGCGAGGATGTTGAGAAGATATCCTATTTGGCTGCTGCCATAGAGCTTCTTCATACATACTCACTGATACAGGATGATTTACCTGAACTGGATGACGACGATACAAGAAGAGGCCGTCAAGCCTGTCATGTTGTATATGGGAGCAACATCGCTCTTTTAGCTTCCGATGCACTTCTTGTAAATGCCTTCGAGATTCTCAGTCATGCAGAAATTGATGAGGGTTTAGTGATAAAAATGATAAAAGAATTATCGCTTGATGCCGGAATAGGTGGACTTTTAGCCGGACAAATGGATGATATCGACTCAGAAGGCTTAGATAAACCTGACCGTAAAAGATTGAACAGCATCCATAACAATAAGACGGCGAAGTTAATAAATTTATCCATAAGATTTGCGTGTTATGCCTCAGGTGCATCCGAGAAAGACCTTCAAAAGATGGAGAAAGTCGGGATAAAGCTGGGGATGGCATTTCAGATAATAGATGATGTTCTTGATGTAGAGGGCAGTGCCGGAATGATGGGAAAAACCGCAGGGAAAGATGCCATGCAGGGGAAAGTTACTTTTCCCGCTGTTTATGGAATAGAAAAATCTCGTGAGATGGCTGAAAAACATGTTCAGGATGCAATCAAGATACTGAATTCTTATGGGCACAAAGCCGAGTTGTTAATCATGCTTTGTGAATTCATCCTAACCAGAAAGTTCTGATGATTAAGATAAAAATAAAGAAGCTAACCGAGAGTGCAGAAATCCCGAAACAGATGTCTGAGCATGCTTCAGGATTCGATTTAACGGCTGATTTAGATGAACCTGTGGAATTGGCTTCCGGTGCCATATTGTTGATTCCAACCGGATTAGCTCTAAGTATGCCGTCCGGTTATGAAGCACAGGTTCGTCCCCGCAGCGGATTAGCGATAAAACACGGAATTGGTGTCTTGAATTCTCCCGGTACGATTGACGCTGATTATCGAGGAGAGATTAAAGTAATATTGTTTAATTTCGGGTCAGAACCATTTGTAATTGAACCCAAAATGAGAATAGCACAAATGGTTTTCCAACAAGTAATATATGCAGATATGCAGATTGTCGATGAATTAGACGAAACCGAGCGGGGAGCAGGCGGTTTCGGACATACTCGGTTATAGTGAGGATTTTATGAACGAATTGCAGGAACGGATACTCAAACTGAAGAAAGAGAAGGATGCCATTATTCTTGCACACAGTTATCAAACACTTGATATTCAGCAGATTGCCGATTTCACAGGAGACTCATTGCAGTTATCCATTCAGGCAGCTGAAACAGATAAAGATTTGATTATTTTTTGCGGAGTAAGATTTATGGCTGAAACAGCCAAGATTCTAAAGCCAGATGCAAAGGTTGTTCTTCCCGTAGAGGATGCCGGTTGCCCGATGGCGGATATGATTACAGCTCAAGAGTTGAGAGACTTTAAGGCAGAACACCCTGGAGCTGTTGTCGTTTGCTATGTAAATTCTACTGCTGAAGTTAAGGCTGAAAGCGATATATGCTGCACCTCATCCAATGCGGTTACAATATTGAAGTCTATCCCGGCAGAGAAGGAAATACTATTTGTTCCGGATCAAAACCTCGGGAAATGGGCAGCTGCTCAGTGTGGAAGAGATGTTATAGTCTGGGACGGGTATTGCCTTGTGCATCATTTCGGGATAAAACCTGAGAGAATCATCAAAATGCGGGAGAAATATCCGGAACATAAGATAGTGGTACATCCTGAGTGTACACCTGCGGTTACAGCATTGGCTGATAAGGTAGCTTCCACCGCAGGAATGGTCAAATTTACTGAAGAAAATGAAAAGGTAATCATTGGGACGGAGGTTGGTTTATTCGAGCAATTAAAATCCCGATTCCCTGAGAAAGATATTGTCGTACTTGCCCCCGATGCTATCTGCCGGAACATGAAAAAGACCAAACTGATTGATGTTTGGAATGCTTTGTCGGATGAGATGCCTGAGATTATACTTGATGATGAAGTAATAGAAAAATCCAGGGCAAGTGTTGAAAAAATGATGGAATTGTCTCGCTGAGCAAGTGGAAGAATTAGAGCTTAAAAAGGTTGAACTCCCCTTTGGTAAGGTAATCTACCAATATAAAAAAGGTCAGAGAATTACCGAGGATACCGGAATACTTGTAGATAGCGTGTTAAATATACATGGCAGTGAAAAGTGCCGAGTTCTCGATATGGGAAGTGGTACAGGGATTGTTGCTATTATGTTATCTTATTATAGACCTGAGTGGCAGATAACCGGAATTGAGATACAAGAGCAATTGGTTGAGCTGGCAGAAAGGAATAATGAAGAAGCGGGAACCAATGCAAATTTCCTGCATGCTGACTTGAGAGTTCTCAGTAAGGAATGGTTTGACAGTTTCGGGTTAGTCGTTTCTAATCCGCCATATTTTCCTTATGATAAAGGGAAGGTGAGTGAGAACCATGAACGGGCAATCTCACGAATAGAATTGACTTGCAGCATGAAATCAGTAGTTTCGGCTGTAAGCAGCTATTTAAGTTCTGATGGTTCGGCTTATATAATGTATCCGAGTGACAGAAGAGAAGAAATGCAAAAAGAAGCAGCTGTTAATGAGATGATGGTAGTCTCCGAAACAGAATTGGGAAACAGGAATAAGAAAATAGTATTTAGGATGAAAAAGAGATAATGAGAGCGGTTTTAACCTTAATATTAATAACAGTTATCCTTTTCGGATGGATGAGCTTTAATTTTGTTCTACACAGATACAATAAGAACAAGCTTAATGAGCTTGAACGGTATCCGATAATT
>JAFGVF010000288.1 GCA_016938155.1 Candidatus Cloacimonadota bacterium | reverse complement strand
GATACTACCAAACTGGTTTTTTTATTGCTGAGAAAATCACTTTTGAATCATCCATTTCTATAAGGATGACTGAAAATGGTTACCCTATTATTGTGCATAAAGAACTTGATTCTGTCTTGTTTTGTTATTTCTTTGCAGACATGGGAGTATCAAAAAAGTCTACTCTCCTCTATTTCATCAAGATCATCTTCTTGGTGAGGGAGTTGCCGTTTTGTTTTAAGACATAGAAATAGATGCCAGAGGATAGACTGTTTCCTTGCGAATCCCTACTGTCAATTTCTACTGAATGCAAACCTTCAGAGTATATCTTTTGATCAAATTTCCTGACTAATTGGCCTCTGATATTATAAATTGCTAATTCGACAAGTCCTTCTTCTTTCAAAGAGAAATCAATGTTAGTTTTTGGACTAAACGGATTGGGATAGTTTTGTGATAGCCAGATTGAGTCAACAGGTTGTATATCATCCTGAGTTGATACATCAGCAACCGAATATACAGTCATAGTGTCAATAAGGACGGGGCTGTCAGGAAAATATGTTGGAGTAGCAGTAATAACTATATTATAAGTTCCCTGTCCTACATTATTAAAGTAAAGCCTGTCATCAGAGATAGAAACCAGACCTTCGATTTGAGGAGATACGCTATAATCATAAGAGACATAGCCTGTCGGGAACACAACAAAGAAATCATTAAGATGTATAAAACCGGAGTAATCGCTGAGATTATTTACTCCTTCCGTGGCAAAGATGTCCGGCAACGGTGCTTGAATATATGGATCAGGGGATGGGATAAGAGGTATAACATGGAGAATAACAGGGATAATGATGTTATTAAAAGATATATCGCTTGAATATACTGTAAGCTCCGTCTCATAGTCTCCATAGCTTAATCCAGTTGTATCGAAATTGAAGATGAAAGAATAATTTGCTCCAGAATACACATTATAAATACTACCGTCTCCGGTTCTAAACCAGTAAATTCTCGAATCGATGGAAAACCTGAGCCTTACATTGCCTCCAAAAGCTCTGAGATGGAATTCAATTGACCTTTGATTGTTAGGCTGCATGAACTTCTCAATTCTTCTTTGTCCGATAAATAACTCACCTGAAGCCGGCAAATCATCTGTAATCAAGATAACAGCTCCGTTTGAGATAAGTGGCAGTCCCTTATTATAATTGTTATTAAAAGCATACTCAAATCCTGTACGAGGGTCATTACCTTCAAATCCGGTAGTAAAATAGGAACCGTGCTGGAATTCCTGATTATCATTAACAGCGTTGAAGATATTGTATAAATAGACAACATCACCGTTTGGATAAAGCTGAACCTGAAACTGCTCCGGCTCATTATTGAAAAGAGATTTGCAATTCCATTGGATAATAAAGCAATCTTCAGTGGTATTATAAGATGTAAAAACACCTCCATCTGTCGTTACCAGATCATCCCAGAAAGGAGCAAGCATGTTCAAAGGACCTAATGTACCCGGCAAACGCCAGTTCCGGGCAGTAGTTTGCTCAGTATCATTAAAAGAGAGCCAACCGTTTGTGCAGACTGAGATATGGGAATAATTGTTTCCATACCAACTGAAAATGAATGGTAAATCTACCGTGCAAACCTTATCATCTTCCTCAAAAGTATCTGACATCCAGGTGTTTTCTCCAGTTACAGTAATATCTATCCATTGGGGAGAAAAGTCTTGAGGTAACGCAGGCATATCGGGTGTCATAATGCAATATTGGAAAGAAGTGTCGAACTTTGGGGACAGGCTTTCTGTAGTAATGGTAAATCCGGGATGTTCCAGCCAATGAGATTCAAGAATAGTATCCATGAATGGAATCTCCAAGCCAACAGAAACAGCTACAAAATGCTCAATGAATGGGTCTAAGCTTCTATTACATACAAAGTCATAGAAAAGATTAATTTCAGTAGGGGAGATAAGCTCGTATGACTTCAGAACAAGGTCAGCAATTCCACATAAATCCGGTGATAAAGCTAAATCTTCAACTTCACTGTTAAGTTCAATGGATACTTTAAGTTCCGAGACGCTGTTCCAACGAATGGAGTTAGTGCCTGATTCACCAAAGGTCAGTGTTATTTGCGGGTTCGGATACAGGATCGGTAAATCAAATTCACAGTTAGGGAAATCTGATTCAGAATGGAGTTTTAGCAATAAACCATCAATAAGTAGGTCGGACGAGACTGCTAAAATCTCTAAAGTATTATAAGGTGTCGCTATTCCTGCCGAGTTAACGCTTAGAGTCTGGCCTATCGAGCTTAATATCGTGCCATTTGGAGTTTGAATAGAAGCAGTCACAGGATAATCACCTTCTGCGATTCCGGTTGTAGTAAGTTCATAATCTAAAGAACAAGGTGTATTGGGTAAAAGATAAGGAATTATTGTCTCTTCAGTATTAAAAGAAACTTCAGATAAGACTGCATCAGGAGCAATAGTAACCATATAGGTTCTTAGAACAGGTTTGTGATTTGCTGATGTTACCAATAATTTAACAATACTTGTAATGCCTCTTGATGAGAGAGAGATTGTCGGTGTTGTTCCTCTGCCTTCTTGAATTATCCCGATAGTATCAGACCAGAGCGAATAATAGTATTCTGAACCATATAAGCCTGATAAAAAAATATCCCAGCTACCCGAACCATCAAATGAAGAATCATCGCAATCGATGGATGCAGGTGAACCCTTAAGAACTTTTAGTGTCGGGTCTCCCATAAGGTTGAATATCTGATAATTGTAATCCAGCATCTCAGGCTGGGAATTCCCGTAAACTGTGAATATCTGGTTCTTTGCATGCATGAGGGCAACCCCAATGTTGTTAACATTGTTTTGAAATATGGCTTCATAGAAAGCACCATCAACCAGATTATTATAGGCAGTATGAGTGTCGGCAGTAGAACAACCGATAGCTGCGATTGCTCCGGCAGGTTGTTGAGGAGTTCCCGCTCGGAGAAAAGCCTCTGCGCGAGAGAGACCTATGGCGAAACTGCCGGTATCACAAGTAATTGTTGTTACAATCGGCAGTCGTGGACCATTCACTAAATCGTAAGCTTCATAGGCATCCCAATCACTCATTCCCAGAAATCCCCGATAGTTAAAATAGGAAGCTCCCTGATTCAAAGCTGTTGTAAGGTCGGCAACACTTGGACTTGGTCCAACTAGCTCCGTAAATGTGAATGCGGGGTTATATGCCTGCATCATCTCTTTTATATACAGATTTGTTGTGTAT
>JAFGVF010000287.1 GCA_016938155.1 Candidatus Cloacimonadota bacterium | reverse complement strand
GACAGATATTGAAACCGGAAAGCCCGTAATTCTGGATCATGGTTATTTACCTGAAGCAGTAAGAGCCAGTATGTCCATTCCATCTATGTTCACACCGGTTGAGATTGAGGGCAAGCTTCTCGTTGATGGAGGTCTTGCCCGTAATTTTCCGGTATCTGATTGCCGTGCTCTTGGGGCGGATTACATCATCGGAGTTGATGTTTCCACCGGATTGCAGTCCAGAGAAGAATTGAATTCTCTCGTGAAGATAATGGAGCAATCAATTGGATTCTATGGTGAGCAGTCTCTTCGGGAATCAAGAGAACTTACAGATTTACTCATTACACCTCAAGTTGGAGAATACTCCATAACTGACTTTAGTGATGCCGATTCCCTGATCGCTATCGGTGAAAGAGCAGCCCGAAAACAAGAGGTGATGTTGGGTGCTCTTTCCCAAATGGTAAACAGAGTTTCTCCCCCTAAGGTCAGGAAGCCGAAACCGGATGATGCAATCTATCTCTCCAAGATTAACTTTCATGGATTAAAGAAAGTTTCCAAGAACCTTATAATCGGCAAAATTAGATTGAGAGAGCAAACCACTGTCACTAACAGGGAAATAGATAATGCAATCACAAAGCTCTTCGGAAGTAGATACTTTAATCGGGTTACTTATAGTCTGATACCTGATGATAAAGGCTATATTCTTGATGTAACTGTCGAAGAAAAAAAGACCAGCCTCTTTAAAGCGGGTTTACACTATGATAGTGATATGAAGGCATCTGTGATGCTGAATACAACATTCAGGAACATCTTTGTTCAAGGTTCCAAGCTGTCAATTGACTTAAAACTCGGGGATAATAACAGCTTTCGATGGTCGGAATTTGTACATACGGGGTTACGCCCCGGTTTCGGGTTAAGGTGGGATTTGCTGTATGACAGATTTGATTTCATCTATCGTTCCCCTGAGGGAGTGAAGATTGCCAGTTTGAATATTGAGAATGGTAGCTCTACCATGCATTTTATGACGATATTCTCGGATAACTTTGCCCTTGGTACTGCTGTGGATGCGGTTCTTGTCGCCACAAGCGGTGAGATTATCCCCGAAGAGTGGGGAGAACTTGACGATAAATCGTATTGGTTAAGAAACTCAGTGTATCTAAAACTTGATACACGGGATAAAGCATACTACCCCAAGCGGGGTTCTTTCCTCTATCTGGAGACTAAATGGTTTAACGGAAAGGTTTCCCAGTCCATCTATGATAATCATTTTCTGAGAGTTTTTCTGGATGGAGAAAAGATTATCCCACTTTCCAAGAAAACATCAATTGCTCTGGGAGGCTTTGTCGGATTTACCGATACCAACAATATCCCCGTGGAAGAAGCGTATTATCTCGGTGGGTTCACTGATAAAGATAACGGCAGACCATTTGTGGGTTTCAACTTTGCTGAAGTACCGGCAGAAGAGGTTTACATGTTAAGGAGCAGAATCCAGTATGAACCATGGGAAGGTAAATATTTCATTCTCAGATTCGATTCAGGAAGAGTCGTGAGGGATTTTATAATGCAGAAAGCCGAGGATTTCTGGATGAATGGCTGGGGCTTAAGCTTTGGTATGGAAACTCCGATTGGTCCTATTGAAATAACAACTATGGGAAATGACCAAAACGATGATAATGACAGAACATACATCAATATCGGTTATGTCTTCTGATAAAGATTTATTGCAAGTCAATATTTATTCAAAAAAGAAACGGCTCCCTCAGGAGCCGTTCATCTATTCAGCTAAATACTATTTCATCTCTTTTGCAGCAGCTTGAGCAGCAGCCAAACGAGCTATCGGAACTCTGTAAGGGGAGCAGCTGACATAATTGAGTCCGGTACGATGGCAGAATTCAACAGAGCTCGGGTCTCCACCGTGTTCACCGCAGATACCAACCTTAAGGTCTGCATTGACACTTCTTCCCTTCTTGGTTGCCATCTCAACAAGCTGACCAACACCGGTCTGATCCAATCTCTCGAATGGGTCAACCGGAAGGATTTTAGCATTAAGATAAACATCTTTGAATGAGCCGTAGTCATCACGAGAATAACCATAGGTCATCTGTGTGAGGTCATTAGTACCAAAAGAGAAGAACTCGGCATATTTCGCAATTTCATCAGCAGTCAGAGCAGCACGGGGAATCTCAATCATAGTTCCAATCATGTAGTCGATTCTGTCGCCTCTTTCGGCAAAAACTTCTTCGGCAGTTTTCTTGATAATATCTGATTGAACTTTAAGCTCCTGATAAACACCCACTAGCGGAACCATGATTTCAGGTCTGGGGTCAAATCCTTCGGCTTTCACATTAAGAGCAGCCTCGATAATTGCTCTTGCCTGCATCTCCGTGATTTCAGGATAAGTATTACCAAGACGGCATCCACGATGTCCGAGCATAGGATTAAACTCATGCAGAGCTTCAACTTTAGCCTTAATCGCTTGAAGACTAATGCCCATATCGTCAGCCATCTCTTGTTGATTCTTATCCTCATGTGGTAAGAATTCATGCAATGGAGGGTCTAAAAGACGAACAGTAACACCATATCCGCTCATAGCTTTGAAGATACCTTCAAAGTCAGCTCTTTGATATGGGAGAATCTTTACGAGAGCTTTCTTACGACCCTCTGCATCATCAGCAAGAATCATCTCACGCATTGCCTTGATTCTGTCACCTTCAAAGAACATGTGCTCTGTACGGCAGAGTCCAATACCTTTTGCACCGAATTTACGGGCAACTTGAGCATCATTCGGAGTGTCGGCATTAGTCCGGACATACATACGGGTAAACTTTTCAGTTAAGTCCATCAGTTTACCGAAATTACCTGATAACTCAGGATTAATAGTGGCAATCTTGCCTTCGTATACTTTTCCAGTTGAACCGTCGAGAGAAATCCAATCTCCCTCTTTATACACAACACCGTCAACGGTCATTGTACGGGCTTTATAATTGATATTTATTGCTGCAACACCGGATACACAGCATTTCCCCATTCCACGGGCAACCACAGCGGCGTGTGAAGTCATACCGCCTCGGGCAGTAAGGATACCTTGAGCAGTATTCATGCCTGCAAGGTCTTCGGGAGAAGTCTCAATTCTGACGAGAATGAGTTTCTCGTTGGCATTAGCTTTAACAAGAGCTTCCGCTTCGTCGGAGAAGAAACAAATCTTACCAGTGGCTGCACCCGGAGATGCAGGGAGACCTTTGGCAATAACCTTTGCACTTGTAAGAGCTGCTTTCTCAAATACAGGATGTAGCAACTCATCAAGCTTGGCTGGTTCAACACGCATTAGAGCGGTTTTAGCATCAATGAAACCTTCTTCAAGCATCTCGATAGCCATTCTTACCATTGCACCACCTGTTCTTTTACCATTTCTGGTCTGGAGCAACCACAGCTTTCCGTCCTGAATGGTGAACTCTAAGTCCTGCATGTCATGATAATGATTCTCAAGTTTCTTCTGGACTTCGAAAAGCTCTTTGTAAACAACAGGCATAGCCTCTTCAAGAGATGGGAAATCCCTTTTTCTTATTTCTTCGGTAACACCTGCAAGTTCAGCCCAACGCTTAGAACCTTCAAGTGTAATCTCCTGAGGAGTGCGTATTCCAGCCACAACATCTTCACCTTGTGCATCGATAAGATATTCACCGTTAAAGATGTTCTCACCGGTTGCAGCATCACGCGTAAAAGCAACACCTGTGGCTGAGTTCTTCCCCATATTTCCATAAACCATCGCTTGCACATTTACAGCAGTACCCCATTCTCCGGGGATACCATTCATTTTGCGATAGTATTCTGCCCGTTCATTATTCCAGCTCCCGAATACGGCAAATACTGCCCCCCAAAGCTGATCCCAGGGATTATCAGGGAAATCAATTCCTGTATTCTGTTTAACAGCGGCTTTAAAGCGTTTAACCAGTTCTTTCAGGTCTTCTGTTGTTAAGTCAAGGTCATTAGTCACTTTTCTCTCATGCTTAACTTTTTCAATAATCTCCTCAAAGGGGTCAATTTCCTCTTTGGAAGATGGTTTCATTTCAAGCACAACATCTCCGTACATCTGGACAAAGCGACGATAAGAATCCCAGGCAAAACGAGGATTACCCGATTTTCCGGCTATTCCCTCAACTGCTTCATCATTGAGTCCGAGATTGAGAACAGTATCCATCATACCCGGCATAGAAACACGAGCACCCGAGCGAACTGAAACAAGGAGAGGATTCTCTTTGGAACCGAATTCTGTTCCTAACATCTCTTCTAAACTCTTAACTGCCTTCTCCATTTCCGGTCTAAGCAGTTCTTTAATCTTATCTTTTCCAAGCTGATTGTATTCTGTACAAACTTCTGTAGTAATTGTAAATCCGGGGGGTACAGGGACACCGATAAGGTTCATCTCTGCGAGGTTGGCACCTTTGCCACCAAGTAAATTCTTCATTGAGCTGTTTCCTTCGGCTTTTCCATTTCCGAACAAATAAACTCGTTTTGTCTCAGACATAATTCCTCCTGTCTATTTCGTGTATTTTTTATAATTATTAATCAATTAGCTTCTCTTATGTAAGCTTTTTTACTCCATAATTCTGTCAATTATTATTTCGGCTAACCTTCGCATTAACCGATTCTTTATAAATGAATGTTACCCACTTATTTAATATACTCCCTAAAGTAGGCAAAGTAACGCAATTGTCCTCAATTGCGGTGAGAATATTCCAAACAACTGAGGACAGCTGTTTTAAATGTATTACGGGAAAATGGAGTGTTTCCAATGAATATTAAATTGACATGGATTTGATGTTTTGAGGATTATCTAAGGAATGAAATATACAGAACTGAAACCGGAAAGCTTTGTGCTTGAATTCAAGAAAATATCACCCCAATTTAACTGGGAGAAACTTGAGAGAGTGTGGAATTTTGCATTGAAAGCTCACGGTAGTCAAAGGCGTGCTTCCGGTGAAGAGTATATTATTCATCCCATGAATGTTGCATATGTCCTTGCTCAGATGGAAATGGATTGCACAACAGTTGCTGCGGGTTTATTGCATGATGTGGTTGAAGACACTTCAGTAACCATGCATCAAATAGAGCAGGAGTTTGGAGCGGAGATTGCTCAGTTGGTGGATGGAGTTACCAAAGTGGGTAAGATGGAGTATCACAGCAGTGGAGAAAGTTTTGAAGAGCAGGCAGAGAATTACAGGAAGTTGCTTTTTGCCGTTGTAGATGATGTTCGGGTGATATTTATAAAACTTGCCGACAGGATACATAACATGCGAACCCTCAAGTATCTGCCTGAACCGAGACAGAAGCAGATTGCCCAGGAGACACTTGAGATTTATGTCCCCCTTGCAAACAGATTCGGGATTACTTCCCTTAAGTGGGAGTTGGAAGACCTATGCCTGAAACATCTCTATCCGGATACTTATAAAGAGATAAATGATTTTATTCATGAGAGGAAAACTTCTCGTGATAAATATGTAACCTACTTTGTTAGGACAGTGGAAGAGCACTTATTATCAGCCGGTATTGAAGCCCATATCACCGGAAGAAGTAAACATTTTTTCAGCATCTTCAGAAAGAAATTGCAACGAAAACTCTCCTATGATGAGATATATGATTACACGGCAATTCGCATAGTGGTTAATTCTATAGATGAATGCTATCAAGCTCTTGATGTAATCAATTCAAAGTTTCACCCCCTTCCTGAGAGATTTAAGGACTATATTGCCCTGCCGAAGGATAATGGTTATCGTTCCATACATCATGTGATTATCAGTGAAGAGGGGCGAACCGTCGAGATTCAGATTCGAACTCAGGAGATGCATCTACAAGCTGAAGAGGGTAGTGCTGCACATTGGAGATACAAGGAGTTTTATGAAATCAATACTTCGGGCAACAGAAAACTTGCTCTTCAGACTGAAACCATAGCAAAGCAGGTTCAATGGTTGCGAGATTTCCTTAAATCCCATCCTTTAGATGATTCGACCGCTTTCTTGAAATCCCTGAAATCTGATTTGAATATGGAGAATATAATTGTCAAGACACCTAAGGGTGATTATTTAGAGCTTCCCTCAGGTTCGACACCTCTGGACTTTGCTTTTTCTGTCCATACAGATTTAGGTTTTAAGTGCAAAGGAGCAAAGGTCAATGGCCGGATTGCTGCTCTTGATACAATGCTTAGTAATGGGGACACTGTTCAGATTATCCTTGGCAAGGAGATGAAACCAAGCAAAGATTGGCTTCTTTTTCTTAAAACAACGAAAGCAAAACAGAAAGTGCGTAGCTGGTTCCGACAAAAGGAACTGGAGGACGCATATCTCCTCGGACAAAAGCTATTCGACAGATTCTACAAGAAGACTTCCAAAGATGAAAAAAGAGAAGAGTTACTAAAAAAAGCAACTGCACTGTGCAAGTTTGATGATGAAAGGGAATTCCTGACCTCATTCGGTAAAGGAAGCATAGATTCACTCAAGCTATGGGAGTTGCTCTATCCTCCTGACGAATCACAAATCAATGATGATGAAAACATCACGGCAAGACCGTATGACTTAGCCGAAAATGTTATCTCATTGGATGGGATAGACAACATTTTGGTTCACTTTGCAAAATGCTGTAATCCTGTTCGGGGTGATAATATTGTCGGTTATGTAACAAGAGGCAGAGGAATTACCATTCATCTTACGGATTGCACTAATCCTGCTTTTCGGAATCTATTGAAGACTGAAAGTGAAAGGATAGTAAAGGTTGTTTGGGATAAAAAACCGAAGGGACACGACCTTTATCCTGTCCGCATCGTTATTGATGCAATGAATAAACCACATTTGCAAGACAAAATCACTATCACTATTGCAAAGGCAAAGATTAAAATTCATGATCAAAGGTTCGTTCCCGAAAAGGAGATGATTAAGCTCTTTCTTACAGTACTTGTACAGGATAAAAAGTCATTGGAAGCCCTGCTCGTGAAACTCAAGAAAGTTAAGGGAGTACTTGAGGTTAAAGCATAACAAGAAAAGCATAAAAGAGGGATTATGATGCAACAGGGATTCTTGCGTAATTTAAAGCTCTATCCCTATTACAGGGTACTTTCAAGTTTGATGATAATCGGTCCTATTCTTGTGCCTTTCATGCTATGGAAGGGCTTATCCTATTCACAGATCATGCTTCTGCAATCCATATCTGCAATCAGCGTTTTTATCTTTGAAGTTCCCACAGGTGCCATAGCGGATAAAGTATCCCGGAAATTCTCGTTAGTTATCAGCGAAATAATCTGTGTAACAGGTCTTTCCTTTTATGTTATTTTCAATAGTTTCTTCATGTTTGCTCTTGCTGAATTGCTGTTCGGGTTAGGTATGACCTTTGCCAGTGGAGCTGATTCTGCTATTCTATATGAGTCGCTTGTTAAATTGGATAAAAGAAAAGAGTATCAACGCTATGAGGGCAATGCTGCAAGTTATATATTTTTAACGCAAGCTCTGGGCTCAGTAATCTCAGGATTTCTCTATGTAAAAGGTGAAACCATACCATTCTGGATTTCTGTGGGATTTCTTGCATCAGCGGGAATAGTAAGTATATTCTTCGTTGATACAGGTATAGTAAAGAGTGAACACAGCTATTTCAGACATATTATAAAGAGTGTCGGTTATGCCTTGAATCATCCCCGAATACTCTGGGCAATCCTGTTCGCTTTTTCCTTCGGTTTCTTTTTCAGGAGCAGTTACTGGATGTATCAACCCTATTTTGCTGATGTATCAATAGATGTTAAGTGGTTCGGAATAATCTATTTCGGGTTCAATATTGTGGCAGCATTATCCTCGAAGTATCTTGTTCACAGGTTTTATGACGAAAGACCGAGAAGAGTGCTTATCTGGCTTTGCTGGCTGATGGTTGTCAGTTTTCTCGTTCCTGCTTTGTTACATTCTCCCATTATGCTGATTCTGTTGGCTCTCCAGCAGGTCGTTAGAGGTTTGAAAGACCCGACACTCCGTTTCTACATCAACCATAATGTTGAAGATAACAACAGAGCAACTGTGATTTCCTTGGTAAGCTTAGCCGGAAGCCTTGGTTTTGCCCTCTTCGCACCTTTTGTGGGGAAAGGACTTGATAACTCCGGCACTTT
>JAFGVF010000286.1 GCA_016938155.1 Candidatus Cloacimonadota bacterium | reverse complement strand
TCAGAGATTGGCTCCGATACGTGATGTTGTATTTCTTTCTCAGGTTTATTATCTTCTTTCACAAAAGAAAAATCACCTCCGGTAATCAGTCCAACAACCTCAGAATAAGAAGGAGGAAGATTATCTTCTTTCTGATTTTTTGAATTGTAACAAACAGGAAATGCCTGACGTACATTGATTGAGGTCTTTTTTATGATTAATTCGCTCAAACCTTTCATGGAAGATGCTCCTCCGGTAATAACGATACCGGCGGCCAATTCTTTATCCATCCCCAAATCCTGTATTTGCCTCCACACATTTGCCCAAATTTCTGTTTGGCGGGCTTCAATAATCAAACTGATTTCTGCTTCAGAGATCTCAGATCCATTGTATGATTTTATTGTATTGTTATTTTTCTCACTGTTGACAGCAATACACCCAAGTCTTTTCTTGAGATTCTCTGCTTCCTCATCCCTGATATTGAGTGCACAAAGATCATTTGTTATATTGTTGCCTCCGAAAGGAATGACAGCCAGATGAATCAATTCCCCATTCTTATAAATGCACAAAGAAGTGGTTCCGGCACCAAAGTCAACAACAGCTACACCAATTTTCTTCTCGTTTTCAGTGATAAGCGATTCTGCTGAAGCCATTGGTCCTATCAGATAATTGACTACTATTTCTTCTTCTGCAAAACACTTGGAAATATTTTTTTTCAATGTCGGACGGGCAATAATCTGCTGATATTCTGCCTGAAGAAGAAGGCCAACTACGCCAACCGGATTCGTCACAGGATTACCATCAACAAAAAAGGAAGGCTTGGTATTACAGATAATTTCATAATCAGCAACGACCTGCTCTTGAATCTCTTCTTTTATTGACTTTATGTCTTCTTCTGATACTGACTCATCATTTTCAAGATGAATTTCAATTTCATCGTTGAATCTGGACCGTAGCGACTGGCCACTGATGTTCACGTTGATCTTTTTCAGATTCTCACCGGATTTTAGTTCCAGGGAAGCAACCACTTGTTTGATTAAAGCGGTTGCTTCTGTGAAGTTGTAAATGGTTCCCCTTTTAATACAATTCCCTGAATTCACGATGTGTTCAGCCACGATCTCAATACCTTTTCCAGGAGTACGTTTAGCAAGTAAACCAACTATTTTTGAGCTCCCGAGATCGATAGCGGTTACATATTCCTCTGCAATGTTTTTGACTGTCATATTATTATCCTTTCTTGGTGCATATCACCTGATGTTCATATTTAAGATTAATCTTTTTATACCTGTTCCATCCCAATTCACTAAAGCCGTTTCTGTATAAGCTCATCAGGGAAGAAAGTTTCTCTTCAAGGTTGTCTAAACTTCCAATAAGAATTTCCTGATCTCCAACGCGTGGGATGAAGCTGATATCGTTGTTTGGGTGAACATATATCTGAGATATTTGAGCATTCCAGAACTCATTCTCCTGAAGATACAGAGCGAGTTTAAATAGTTCGTTCTTTGCAAATTCTTCAGAGATAAAGCCGCTTGCAAGAGGAACAAACACGCTGTAATGGATTGATACGGGCATAATCTCCGCTTCACTATCTATATAATAATTTCCACTCATTGACATGACACGCATAACAGGAACTCTTTGATAGATCTCAACTTTGATATTTCCATCGGTAGTCTTAAAGCATTCCGCACGTTTGATCCTGGGATTTCTCCTGAGTGATTTTTCAAGTGCCTCTGTATTGATTGTACAAACCTGCTTGCCTATAGGATTGAACCCGCTTTCTTTGACCAGCAAAAGAACCTCACTACGGTTGATGAAAGTAACGTCTAAGCTGTCGTGAATATAAACATCTACCTTCTGACATTTGCCTTTTTCCACATTACCTCTCGTATAAAACGTGGCAGAAACGAAAAAGATCAATATCAGTATTGTTATCAGTACTTTTAAGAAAGAAAGCAGACGACGTTTTATCATTTTTATTGTTCAGTTCTTTGAATTGCAAAGTTAATCAAATTTCTAAACAACACTTTCTGAAGAGATATTATTCTGATTTATACCTCTTTTTTTTTGCATTGCAATCAGAGTAGATCTGATACAGGCTTCTGTAATTCTTAATCAATATTAAATAATGGCTTTTCAGAGCCAAAATGAATCTCGTTATTGCTCTTTTTAACGCTATGATAGTAAGGAATTGATAGAATATCAGTAAGTTTGCAGCGACTACAGTGAATTGTAGTGATTATTTAATAGATTAATATCACGAATGAACTATATGAAAAAACGAATTACTCTAAACGTATTTACAAACCTTTGGCACAAAGCAGAAGGATTGGCTTTCTGCTTGATTTTGTTCTCCTTTATAGCCGGATCAACGGAGATTTATGGGAAAACGATTGTTATTAATGAGATAGCACCCTCAAATTCACTCATAGCTGATCCTGCAGGTGAAACAAATGACTGGATAGAACTTTATAACACAACTTCAAGTACAATCAATCTTTCAGGATATTATCTAAGTGATAGTCCGTTGCATCTAAAGAAGTTTAAATTCCCTTCCGGAACTTCAATCCCGGCTAATGGGTATCTAATTATTTGGGCAGATGGTGATACCCTTCAAACCGGACTTCACACATCCTTTAAGCTTTCCTCTTCCGGAGAGTCACTCTATCTATCCAATTCTTCCGTTCAGATTATTGACAAAGTCACCTTCGGCCTTGGTACAGGTGATATGTCTTATTCCAGAGTTCCGGATGGGTCAGATACATTCGTTTGGCAATCCTTCACTCACAACAAGACAAACAGCGGCGGTGTTGCTGATATTTACGTATATGACTTAAATACTAATGGAATTGTTATTAATGAGTACTCGCCTCTGAATACTTCCATCGCTGATCAGGATGGAGAATTTGATGACTGGATTGAACTTTACAATAATTCATCTTCATCCATTAGTCTGTTAGGATATTATTTGAGTGACAATACTTCAAATCCCAGACTATGGGCTTTCCCTGATACATCAATTGCCCCCGGTGGATATATTATTGTGTGGGCTGATAACGATGATGACATTGGTCAGGCTGGTCTTCACGCTCATTTTCAGCTTTCCGGATTGGGAGAGACATTGATCCTTACAAATCAGACAACTATTATAGGCAGAACTACTTACGATATTGCTTTTTCAAATAAGTCATATGCAAGAATTCCGAATGGAAAAGGTGAGTATGCTATACAGGCTCCTACCTATAACGCATCAAACGGTGGTGATTTTACAGAAAATCTGACTACAGCAGGAGTCGTTATCAATGAAATAGTCCCTGTTAATCTGACAGTAAAGGCGGATCAGGAAGGTGGCTTTGATGACTTTATTGAGCTATTTAATAATTCTTCCAGTACTATAAATCTATCCAATTATTATTTAAGTGATGATGTTGCCAATCCTTCAAAATGGCCTTTCCCATACGGAACAACAATATCTGCTGGCGGGTACCTGATTGTATGGGCAGATGAAGATATCATCAATGGTTACGGATGCCACGCATCCTTCCGGTTAGCTGCTGAAGGTGAAACCATTTTACTTACAGATGGAACAAATATTATTGATAAGGTGACTTATAATAAAGCAGTACCAGATTCCGGCTATGCACGAATTGCAAATGGTACTGGAACTGATTTTTACTGGCAGACTGCTACCTACAAGAAAACAAATGGTACCAAACCCCCTGTAAGTGAAGAAATAATTACAGATATACCTGAACAAGAGTTTGTAGTCTCTCACAACCGCAACAATCAACTATTGACTGTTTCATTGGGTAATGATGAAACAAAGAAGATTACAGTCTACTCGATTACTGCTGCCGTACAGTACTTCGGAGTAATAAACGGATCGATATCAATACCAACCTCAGACTGGAAGAACGGAGTATATCTGATATCCATCGGTAATAAAGAGAAGGTAAAGAAGGTGGTTATTTTAAAATAATAGCATTAAGCAACTTGTTCATAAAAGAAGAGGCTGTCCTTTCCGGACAGCCTCTTCTTTTTCTAGTAGAAAGAACTTCTTATCGCTTCTCAAGAATTGAGCGGATTGGTGCAATAAATTTGTCAATATTTCCGGCTCCTATTGTAATCAAAACATCAAGCTCTCTGTTTTGTATTAGTCCCAATAACTCGTCTTCCTGACAAAGGATTTTTTCGGGAGATTCTATTTTATCCAATATAATCTTTGAGGTAACTCCGGGAATAGGTTCTTCTCGTGCCGGATAAATTTCTAATAAGATAACTTCATCAAGTAAAGAAAGACTATGGGCAAATTCCTCGGCAAAATCACGGGTACGGGAAAAGAGATGAGGTTGAAATACTCCCGTTATTTTCTTTGTCGGATAAAGAGCTCTTACCGATTCTATACAGGCTTTAAGTTCGGCAGGATGGTGAGCATAATCATCTATATAGACCACATTATCTTTTTTTACCTGTAAATCAAAACGTCTTTTAGCTCCTTTGAACGAAGCCATCGCTTTTCGGATCTCATCATCACTGGCTCCGCAAAGATATGCCAGAGCCATTGCTGCAACGCCGTTCTCAATATTTATTTTAACAGGAACTCCCAATTGAATATCTTTTATTGTCTTCTCAGGAGTTACAAAGTCAAAGAAGATTTCTCCTCCTCCGATACGAATATTTTCAGCATGAAAATCGCCTTCATTCTCCATTGAATAATGATAAACTTTCACACTCTTTTCGGCTTGAATATTTAACTCAAGACC
>JAFGVF010000285.1 GCA_016938155.1 Candidatus Cloacimonadota bacterium | reverse complement strand
TTCTCTTCCGTCCCTCTTACGCCTTTGCCCAAGATATCCGCAGGTGACCCGCAGGAGACCCGCAGGAGCAACGCAATGAGATGAATGGTAAAAAGCATGATAAATACGGGTGTGTACTGTGTAATTTTCAGATATTGGAGATAATATTATGTAAACTAAGAAATTCGACAGGCTGGAAGCATGTTTTTCTGTAGGGCACGCATCCCTGCTTGCCCTCTTATCTTAAAATCGCAATTGAGGGCAATTGCGTTACAAAGATGCAAGCTGGAAGAAGAAATAATTGAGAATTGTTAATGAGGAGGAGCTACGGTAATAATGCGGAGTTTCTCTATTAATGTAAGAATAATTCTAATCAGTAGAAAAAAGTAACAGTTTTTTTCGGATGAAAAAGGCAGATTTCGGAACTATAAATTATGGGGAGGAAAGTAGAGCAATCAGGGAGAGATGGAAGGATGTCTCACAACCCATAATCAAATAAATACAAACATATCACTAGAAAAGTTATTACCAAAACTTTACTTAGGGAGAGGAATTATTGGAGGTCTCAGCTTGTTAAGAGATTATGAGCGGGATGTGTATCGTGAATAATCTGGGGAGAATTGAACAGTTTCTTGACAATAGAAGCATAAATAAATATATGTAAGACAGAAGGTAATCAATCGTTAGCCAGGAAACAATTCGGAGGAGTAAAGTTGCTGAAGTTAAGACCGGCCTCTTTTAAATTCGATAAGATTGTTGAAAAAGAGTTTAAAGAAAACTACTTTGGAGTATCAATACGCCAGATTCGGGTCTCTTTTCTACTCTTAATCGGATTATACTGTCTTTTCAGCCTTGTAGATTACCTATATACTCCTCTAAACTTCAAAACATTTTTTCAGATTCGATATTTGCTGGTAGCCCCATTATTTATCACAGTATATTTTCTCACTTATTTCAAGTTTTTCATTAAAGTGTGGCAGTGTTTCCTTGTGATTGCCTTTATTACAGCAGGTAGCGGGATTGCCATAATGTTGGTAAAGTTAAACAATGATATAATGTATATTATGGGGATGATGCTTGTTTTCACGGCAGGATTTTCATTAATCCGATTACGCTTCTTTTGGGGAACGGTAGCAGGTTGGATTACACTTATAATATATAACATTCTCATCATCAAGTTCACTGAAGAATCCTATACAAATCTTATTACCATCAATTCTTTTCTTGTAAGTAATATTGTGATCGGGATGATAATTTCCTATTTCCAAGAGTTTGAGTTGAGAAAAAACTTTATTCTCAGAAGGGAGCTTCAAGAGAAAAGTACGATTATTGAAAGTGTAAACGATATTCTTGCAGAAAGAGTAGAGGGCAAGACTAAGCAGCTTAATGAGCGGAATAAAGAGTTGTTGTTGGAGATAGAACACAGAAAAGAGATAGAGCAGGAGCTTCTGATTGCTAAAGATAAAGCAGAAGGAGCAAATCGGTTAAAGTCAACATTCCTGGCAAATATGAGTCATGAGATTAGAACTCCATTGAATGCAATCATCGGTTTCAGCGAAATCCTGCTATCAGAAGTAGAGAATCCGGAACATAAGCAATTCACTCATTCTATAAGTCAAGCAGGGAAATCCTTACTGGATATTATCAATGATATACTTGATTACTCCTATATGGAGTCAGGTAGATTTCAAACAAAAAAGGTACCTGAGAGGCTTCAGGAGTTGTTTGATGATTTGAAAACGGTTTTCTGGCAGAGTGCTAAAAAGAAAAACATAGAGCTGATGTTTAAATGCGATGAGAAGTTTCCCGCAGTTTTGCTCGATGTATCTCATTTTCGTCAGATATTGATAAATCTCATAGGAAATGCAATAAAGTTTACCGAGTCGGGATATATAAAAGTTGAATCTACCTGCCTCGGTAAACCGAGAAAAGGTACTTGTAATCTTCTAATATCAGTTGAAGATACGGGTACAGGGATTTCGGAAGAAGATTTAAAAAAGATATTCAATCCCTTTGAGCAGGGTGAGAACAGCTCAAGCTTTTCTGAAAAAGGAACCGGTCTTGGTTTATCCATTTCAAAGAAAATCATTGAAGAGTTAGGTGGGAGCATACGCGTTGAGAGTGAAGTGGGAAAAGGAACAACCTTCTATGTGGAACTACCCCAGGTACCTTTTGTCGGTAATGAAATGATAATTCCAGAGAAAAGCAATCAGGATAGTAGGTTTTGGGATTTCGGAGGGAAAACTGTTTTAATTGTTGATGACATAGCTATAAACAGAAAAGTACTTGCTAAGCAGCTGGAAAAGATGAACTTAAATGTTACAGCATCAGGTTCGGGTGCTGAAGCTTTAGAGATTGTATTGACGAAGTCATTCGACCTTTTTATCTTTGACTTGAGAATGCCCAATATGGACGGAGAACAATTGGCTCAGAGTATCAGGGCAATTCAAAGTATTCGTAAAAGTCCGATTATCTGTATAACTGCTTCGATGAATCCGGAAGAGAAGTATAAGTTACATAACTTTGATGAGATTCTCTTTAAACCGAGCAGCTTTGCCCAGATTGCTGAAACTGTTGAAAAAGTATTAAGGAGTACCGATGAAACTTAAGCATGTTTTAGAAACTAAAGAACAACCGCACCGTAATTCATTCCTCAATTTCATCTTGTATTATTCCCTGATTTACAGTATTCTAACTTTAATCCGATGGACGGGACTTCTTTCCTTTATGCCGGAAGAATTGTTAGCCGGAATGAAGTACTTCAAAGGTGATTTCTTCATCTCATCAGTGCTTTTTGAGGCAATCTGGATTGTTGGCATCATTTCAATAATGTATTGGAAACGCTGGGGATTCTGGATATTGCTTCTTATCGCAGTTCTCCAAATTGTGATTCAGGGGATTTTTTCGAGGG
>JAFGVF010000284.1 GCA_016938155.1 Candidatus Cloacimonadota bacterium | reverse complement strand
CAAAGTGAAAGGGGTAACCAAATCTAATGCTAATCCGAGGAGGAAAGCAATAATCAAGGCAGGGATTTGGTCTATATAAATACTTAGATAAACAAGATAGGCAATCAATACATTAGGCACCAGCCCGATGGAATCGATCGGCTTTATGTATAATACTTGTAAATAGAGAAGTATAATTGCAAACAGGATACTCTTAACGAGCTTCATCGTTATCTATTTTCCTGACAATACAAATAGGAGTCAACTCATCACCCTGTCCCTGAGGATTATCCTTCATAACAGCCTCTATCATCTCTTTTTTTAAACCGTCGGTATAGCCGATAGCCCAACTCCCACCTATGTCATTAATGTCCATTATTGCAGCCTCAAAACCTAAAGATGCCTTAATTCTTCTCGCTTCAATTTCAGGATGCAAAGGACCCTTTATCACGCATTCTGTATAGGGCGGTACCGGAGATGTAGATGCTGCATCTATAAGCCCTGCCTGCATTCCTGCAACTCGATAGAAATCACCTTTGCGTCCGATGACTTTACCTAAACCGCCAATTACGGCTGCCAATAGAATTCTGGATGTCCCGCATTCATCTATGGCACACTGCATACTGTAAGGTGACCGTAAACCTATGCCGTAAGGAACTTTGGCTACACATTTCCATAAGTGTCTTGCTACAAATCCGACTTTTATCTTTGAAACAGGAACTGCTCTGCCCTGAGTTATTGCCAGAGGGCTTTCACTTACTGTGATGATGTCACCGGGTTTCATTTGCGGGGCGGCATACTCTCGGATTATCTCAACAATATCGTCAGCAGGAGTAAGGATTCTCGTTTTTACAGGTATCCGCAGATAGGTTTTCCCCAACCATTCAATTGTGGGCTTCTTCTCTTTCATTTTCCGTTCCTTTAAAATTAGTGAATATGTATATTGATTTAAGGTTCTCGATAGTATTAAAGGGGGTTATCTCTGCCGAAAGATATAACTTATCCTTAGAATCGGCTATCTTTTTAACAACTCCCACCGGATAATACATCGGATACTTCTTTGATAGGTTTGAGACGACAACTGTGTCGGCTACATTGATAGGCGACCCGATTTTGATATAGTTCATGTATTGTTTACCCATAAGGTCTGTTTCGATAACACCTTGCACATGATTTCTTTTCAGTTTCACCGGGAGTTGAAATCTATAATTGGAAAGTGGTAGTATAGTTGCCTGAAGTTGTGACACTGAAACAACTTTACCGACAATACCGACAGAAGTTGCTACAGGGTCATCCTGTGAAATCCCGTCCCGGCTACCTTTATTGATTAACAATGAGCGTTCCCAGTAAGCTCCGGTGTATCCAATAACATCTGCAATAACAGTCCGTAATTGCTCATTCTCGCTCGACTCACTTATCGTGAATGGTTGTCCACTTATTTTTTGATAAAGGTCTCTGAATTTCAGATTATCAAGCATCAAAGAGGCATTTTTAAGCTGAAGTTGCTTGTTCTCATTTTGCAAGGCACTAATTTTCATGTAGTTATAAATACTGTTAACATAAGGCAGAAAGATAGTTTTAGAGAGAAATTGAGCTTTCTTTATGCGTTGTTCCGGCTTACCGATAAATAACAATATCGAGATTATCAGCAGAACTGTGAAAAGAACCTTGTCCCTGGACACGGCTTAGTCTTCTATTTTCTTTATCAGGACTTCATTGTATCGTTCCACATCATCAAGAATCTGACCGGAACCTTTCGCTACGCAAGTTAATGGGTCAGGTACGACATGAACAGGCAGGTCAACCGCTTTCATAATACGCTTATCCAGCCCTTTAAGAAGTGCCCCTCCGCCTGTCAGGAAGATACCCCGCTCTGCAATATCAGCAGAAAGTTCAGGCTCGGTTTGCTCAAATAGTTTCTTGATTGCATCTATCATCAAACCGACAGTTTCCGTCATAGCCTCTCTAATTTCTTCGGACGAAACTTCGATGGTTACAGGATAACCTGAAACAACATTTCTGCCACGCACTTCCATTGTCAGCTCCTCTTCCAGAGGGAAGGCAGAACCTATCTTCTTCTTTATCTTCTCTGCGGTTAACACTCCCACAAAGATACTGTTTTTCTTTCTCAGGTAATTAACGATGTCATTGTCCAGTTTATCTCCCCCGATTCTGATAGAGTTATGAACCACGATATGAGATAGAGACATCACGGCGATTTCACTTGTACCCCCACCGATATCCATTATCATGTTTCCGCAGGGTTTATCTATTGGGAGATTTGCTCCTATGGCTGCTGCTATAGGTTCCGAAACTAAGTAAACTTCTCGTGCTCCGGCATGCAAGGCACTGTCTCGAACCGCCCTCTTTTCAACTTCCGTGATACCGGAAGGAACGCACACTATAACGCGTGGTCTCAGTAATAATCGCTTTTTTTGAGCCCTGAGGATAAGATTCCTGAGCATCATTTCAGTTACTTGAAAGTCTGCTATAACACCATCTTTCAGAGGTTTAATAACCCTAACTTCAGCCGGATTCTTACCTATCATAGCCTTAGCTTCTGAGCCAATGGCGATTATCTTTTTACTATCAGCAGTTAAAGCTACAACAGAAGGTTCATTAATTACAACTCCCATACCCTTTTTATAAACAAGAGTATTAGCAGTACCTAAATCAATTGCTATATCATTTGCAAAAAGCCCGAAATATTTGAGTAAGTTCATGTTAGCTCCATAAGAGTAATCTTAGAATAAATGTTCTCTGCCTTAACACATAATGTCAAGAATAAAGATTGATTAAATATCTATTATCTAATCTCCAACTATACTTTTCCCGATTTTTTCCCGTAAATTCTCTTCACCGAGCCACAGTACACTCTGAGGGAAAGCTATTTCAATGCCATTAGCTTCAAGTCTTTTCTTTATCACCCAAAGCAAGCGTTTTTTCAGCTCATACCATTCGGTGATGGGACTCCAAATCATCACTGTAATATCGACTGAGCTTGATGCCAACTCACTGACGAAGATAATGGGAGCTGGAGTTTGCAGGGCAAAAGGTTCTTCGTCAGTTATCTGTCTGATAATCTCAATGGCTTTTTCTGCGTCATCTTTATACCTGATACCGACTACATAGCTGAATCTTCTGGCGACATTGCTCACATAGTTAGTGATGCTTGAAGTGAATATCTTTTCATTTGGAACTCTGATATGCAGACCATCCCAAGTTCTGATGGTAGTGGAGATTATTTTAATATCCTCAACAATCCCGATTACTCCATTAACTTCTACCGCATTGCCGATTTTCATAGGTCGTTCAATCATCAGGAAAACACCCGAGACCAGATTTCCCACAATACTCTGACTGGCAAAACCGAGTACAATACCGAGGATTCCTCCTGCAACCAGCAGACCGGAGAGTTTTATCCCCAAAATGCCCAGTATCCATGTAAAAGCTAAAACGAAAATACTGTAGTTAATTATTTTTACGGCTATCTCGAGGTGGTCTTTATCAAGTCTTGTTTTAAATGTCTTTCTCACATAAAAGGAGAATATTTTTGATGTAATTGCCCAACCTAAAAGTATCCCGACAATCATGACCAACTTTAAGACGGTAATGTTACCTATTAGCGTATAATTCACCATTATATCCCCTCCATCATGATTGTTTTGGAGGACTGAACAGATAGTCGTTTTGAAGTAACCAGTTCGATTGATTTATGCATCCCCTTTTCCAAGGGAGAGTCGTGAAAATCGGTTTCGGCAATCTCTTCATCGGTCAATTTCATTGTTGCACGCATGGAAACAAGTGATCCATTGTAGTATAATTTCATGCCAAGGGCTTTAAACAGAGCTTTGCTCACATTTATCCATGATGAACTGTCATTACGGACATTCAATTCCAAAACTCCTTCTGTCAGCGGGTTTACATCCGGCTTCGAAAGATGCAAATTGCTCTTCCAATACTTGCAAACAATTCCGTTGTTCGGCTCACCGTACAAACTGAATTTCTTACGGGCAAATGAAAAGACATCCAACAACTCAAAATCCCTTCTTTTTGAGATGAATATACCAATCTCCACCGGAAATGTGAGGTATATCTTCTTACTGATTCCCGGTTTTATTGCAAATGAACGGTCGAATTCTATCAATAAATAGGAGGTTATCTCTTTGGGTGTGAAAATCGGCTCAACCGGATTAATCGTAATCTCAGAATGATCTGATAACAGAAGCTTCTCCACTTACTCGTCCAATGTTTCTCGAATATAGCTGTAACCAACTTGATTCTTCTCAAATCTCGATTTTAGTTTAGCGTCTGCATACGCATACGGTTGCTTAAAT
>JAFGVF010000283.1 GCA_016938155.1 Candidatus Cloacimonadota bacterium | reverse complement strand
TTCTGCGATGAGCCGACTTGAATGGTAATATTCTCCTGTGTCAGGATTGTACCGGTACCTTGAACTCTCTGGACAAAATAAAGGAGAGAGTTGTTGTTAAGGTTTGAAGGAATCTGAATTGTATAAACCAATTGATCACCCGTCAAAGCAGGTATGGAAGCAATCTCTTGATTGGAATTAACAATTGTAAGAGGATTATTCTGACAATAGAAATATGTTGTAACATTATTAATCGGAGTAAGTCCGGGATTGTAAATATTTACAACTAAATCAAGGGTTTCATTTGTATTTGGGATACCGTTTCCATTTCCCGAAGCTGAGTCGTAAATGAATGCGTCCTGAACTTCAAAATGAGGAGATGTTACAGTTATTGAAGTATATAAATCCCATGAATCAACATCTGTTTCAAGGATTAGGGTAAGAGGTATCTCGTGTAAATTCGGGGCATTGGGAGATATCATCACGATAAAAGGAGTATCACACCAAGAAGTTCCGTCAGAACCTTCAATGAAAGTGTATGTTACAGTACTTTGCATGATTCCAATATTCGGGTCTGTTGAAGATAGGGTAGCGGTAACATTGTTAGCATCAGTTAGCCCCATGTTCATTATTGAAATATCAATATCGATAAATTCTCCCGGTTCATTGAAACCGTTACCATTGGCATCGGTTACAGCGACATCTTGATAAATCAGATAGGGATTAATATTGAGATAAGGTTCTCCGGATATAAGCAGGGCAGTTCCGTCAGTAATCGTTTGAGCAGTAGATGGATATACCAAATCAAACAAGTATTGTATTCCGTCTGTTCCTGTATTGTCACTAACCCCGATACTGCTGTATTGTCCGCAAGTAGGAGGGTATGAGCTGGTATTACCGGCATCAATATCATTAAATGTATGATATTGTAACTTTATCTTCCCATCTCCGGTAGCAGTCGGGTAATGTTCGGGATCATAAAGAATAGCTTGGAACTGTTCGGTATAGGAAGTATTGAAACCATTTCGGGCATTATACCATTCTATGATGAATATATGATTCTGTGCATCATACTTATGGAAAATTCCACTACCTGTCTGGTTGAATACAAGATCATCCCAGAACACTGCAACCAGTGGGTCAGGACACATCGGTCCGGGTATCGGGAAGTTTCTGAATGTACCAACTTCAGTTGGAACAAAGGTGAAGAAACCGTTTGAGCAGATATAGACTTCATCATAATCCACGCCGTAGAACCTGAAAGTAAACGGCAGATTAGTGTTATCTATTGTATCGGCTCCTGTAACATCACCGTCACCACCATCTGTCCCGTTGTCGGTTATACTTGTAAACTGAGTGCCGGTACCACCTGCTGCGGGAGCAATCTCAATCCATTCGTATGTTGGTGATTCTATCCAGTTAATGTCAGCACTATGGTATATATAATGTCCAAAAGCATCAGGTCCTGTTGGGCTTCCGATACTGGGTGTACCTGTCGGAAGATAGATTTGCTGATAAGTATCATATCCGGTATCATTGAAAATATGAAGGGTAAATTCTGCATCATAGCCTGATAATAAATGACTTCTGGCTGTAATTGATAACTCATCAGTTCCGTTTATGACTACAGCAGATGGAGCAAAATCTCCATATACTGCATCATTGTCGTTAAGAATAATCAGCTCAGAATCACATAACAGCTCTGCTGATATATTGCTTACGGATACCAATCCATTATTTATTAAACTCAAAGTCAAAGTAGTTGTTTCTGTCGGTTCAAGGAGCCCATTATTATCATTTAGGACAATGCTGTTCACAACAATGTCTGCATTATGAATATCCAACCCCAAATAAGTTGTATAATTCTGTCCCGTTATATCTAATCTAATTGCTGCCTGATATTCGGCAGGTGTGTTACCTGCTATTTGAATCTGGTATGGTGTTGTATTGGTAACGGAAGCTCCGGCAGCAATATCACCATAAGTAGCACTATTTTGTACTAAAGTAATATATGGAGAATTTGTACTCAAAGTAACTACTGCTCCATTAATGGTCGATGTTCCCGGATTATTGAGAGTAACAGCCACATCAAGTGTTTCGCCGGCGTCAGGATTACCGTTGTTGTTTCCCCCTGTGAATACAGCACCGGTTACATTGATTCCGTCAGCGGTCAATACATCGATTGTTTCGTAAACAGGTATATGGACATGGTGAGACATGGTAACGACAAAGGAATCATTGTTGGCAAGATTACTTGGTAACTCAAGAACGGCATTACCGGCCTCATCAGTTTCCGTTATAAGTTGCAGACTGCTGTTAACGATGGTTACAACAGCACCCACAATTGGTTCACCGGAGTTATTCTCTACATGCACAGGATAACATGTTTGACCGGGGAATACTGCTTCAGGATATTCTGCCACAATGGGTTGTGGTGTTCCTACCCATACTTCAACAGTCGGGTCTCCCATAAGATTACACCAACCGGGGAAGTTGATAACATAAGTTGGGAGGTAATCGTGGTAAATCATATAAAGCAGAAGCTTGGCTGTTAAAAGCGGAGCTCCCATATCACGCATACCCCAATTGAAAATGGAATCACCAACTTGAGATGACAACACATTATTCATCAGCGTATGAGTACCGGAGGTTGCCATACCAATTGCCGTAATAGCACCCTTGGGTGCTGCTGGTGAACCGTATCGGACTATGGAGTCTGTCGCATCAGTTCCATCAAAGTTTCCGGTTGAACATGTATTGATGATACAATGAGGCAACTTATTGGCATTTGTAAAGGAGGCTTCGGTTGGTGTATCCCAACCGTTCATTCCGATGTATCCGCGATAAACAAAGAAAGCCACACCATTATTGATTGCAGTTTGCATTGCTGTTGATGTTGGAGTGCCATAGATTTCTGTGAAGGTATAATTCGGGTTCACCCTCAGCCCGGCATGTTTATAGAACTTATTTACATAGACAACAGACTGTCCGGAAGCACCGGAATATCCAGCTAATAGCATAGAATTGTACCATGCAGGAGGAAGCGGAACTGTATCTCTTTCATAAGTAAACACTTTGTTTGCCATTGTAAGGAAATGGGTTACACTTTCAGCCGGCATTCTGCCTATAAACACATCCCCCAATGTATCGGATGCACCACCGGTCAATTGCTGATAGGGGTAATCCGAAGAACCACCACCTACTGAATAACAACTAATACCAAGAGTACCGGAAGTATCTCCTATCAAGATTACATATTCAGGACGGGTATTTATGTTGTTATAGGCTGTTTGAATATAAGCCTTTACGGATGTTGTGCTTGTTCCTGTTGTTGCGGTTGAAGCAGTTGCAACTTCATATCCCTTTTGTTTTTTCCAAGTTACAAACTCGTTTAACTTATCCAAATATTGCTGGTCAGTGCTGTTTCCGTAGATAATTAGGATTCGTTTATTATGAAATGGTATCTCTCTATCCACAATTTCTTCATAGTTGGAAATCAAAGCTTTGTAAACAGGAACGAAACTCGGTGAATACATGATGGGAGTTTCGGATTCATTTATTCCTGATTCAGTACTGTAATTTATTCTGTAAACTATTCTGTCTGCAACTTCCAGAGAACGGGTTGCAGGGTTGTAAGTAAATGGACTGAAACTCAATGCAACAACTCTGAAATCCCTGATAATCATTGGCTCGGAAAGAGTTACGCTTTCCAATGGATAGAGTTCATTTGAATTGTAAAAGTCCGCATCAAATGAGAATGACCGCTCACTTGGGTTTTCAACTGTATAGTCTTGTGCGGGAATTGCACTGAAATTGCTTATTGAATGAGTAACTTTATTCACTACTTCAAGTGACACTGACCCTTGATAGGGTATAGCAATCATAGTAGAAAATACCGGCAGTTCCGGCAACCCCTGAACTGGGAGAAAACCATCACATTCAGTTACAATCTTGTCAAATTCAATTCCATTGAGTTCTTCGGTCTCAACTTCAAATTCCGGCAATGTAAATTCTAATGTTGTGTGACTAACGGAAGATTCAAGTACTTTGAATTGCTTTACTGTTGCCTCTTCAATGTTCTGGATTGCATATAACTGAATGCTAAGCAAAACCATTAAAGCAATAAGTAAAACTAAACGCGCTTTTTTCATCGTTTCTTTACCTCTTTTTATAGCATTATCTCGCCTCTTCAATTGTTTTCACAAGAGAACTCGGCTAACTCTATTATTGTTATGCAATAATCGTTCTAATTTGCTTTTTTTTTCCTATCCTGCTCTTTTTTATCCCAATGATGCAAATTTTCCCTCGGTTCTGATAATAGAAACCTTTCGATTGCTTAATCCTTACTCAAACAAAAACAGAAGAGTGTTTTCAGTAAATGCTGTTTCTAAAAAAGGGAAACCAACATTCTATTACAATTTTCATTACAATTTTTCTTTTCCGCCTCTTTTCCACTTTACTGCTCTGCTATCAAACGGTGGAATTTCGTTAGAATCTCCCTAGAGCCTCCCTAGACCCTCCCTGGGATAGGCTAAAGTTATCCACAATTTGTTCATA
>JAFGVF010000282.1 GCA_016938155.1 Candidatus Cloacimonadota bacterium | reverse complement strand
CTTGGACTTCACATTAATGAGATAAATAAGATTCTATACAGTTTAACAGAGTCCGGTAGAGTTGAGGCAATCCAAGAATCAAGAGGCTGTTTCTACAGGACAAAGGGGTAAATATTGTTCAATACGGCAATAATTACTGCAAGCGGAAGCGGGAAAAGATTACCCGGAGCAGTAAGGAAGCAGTTCCGTTTATTGAATAATTGTCCAATTATTTATCACACAATTGATAGATTCATCAATCATCCTCAGGTTTCTCATATCATCATCACACTCCCCCAGGATGATATGGAAGAAGCAGGCAAGGCACTTTTAGAAGAATATGGAGAGGAGAAAATAACCCTTTGTGCAGGTGGTAAGGAAAGACAGGATTCTGTTTTGAATGCCCTTGAAATTGTGTCGGATGACACTGATTTCGTGTTAATCCATGATGCGGTGAGACCATTTATCACAGATGATTTGATTACTCTTCTTCTTGATTTAGCCATGAAATTCGGGGGTGCAATCCCTGTCTCTCATGTAAAAAATACAATTAAAACAGTAACTAACGGTTTGGTTAATGAAACAATACCCCGTGAGAAGCTGTTTTCTGTCCATACTCCTCAGGTTTTTAGATATAGAAAGCTTTTGGAATTACACAGAAAAGCTAAATATATGGAAGAGTATTTCACAGATGATGCCTCAATTTTCGAATATTTCCAAGAACCGGTTGCTGTACTGGTTACAGATATAAACAATATAAAAATTACTGATTCCCTGGATTTGGCATTCGCTGAATTTTTGATGCGTGGGAATAAATTGGAGTAAGTATGCGTTTTAAAAGTCTTTTAGGGTTACTGAAGAATTTAGAGATAAGGGTAAAAATCCCGATTTTTGGCATAGGTTGTGGTGTGCTGGGGCTTTCTTTGAGGGATACTTCTATTAAATTGGGAGAATATGCCAGTCGATTGCTCAGAGCACTGGAATACCGTGGGTATGATTCTACTGGTGGTGTTTTCCAGGACGAGAAGGGGAACATCACTCTACTTAAAGATGTAGGTGCTCCAAGTACTCTTGTCAAAACACTTGGAATAGAGAAACAAGCCGGTAAAATCTTCTGTGGACAGGTCAGATGGGCTACATTTGGGGCTGTTGATAAAGTGAATGCCCAACCTCATCGTGTTAATTGCCGTAGAAATATATATGGAGCTCATAACGGTAATATAACCAATACGCGGGAGTTAAAAGCTTTTCTCTCAAAAGACGGACACACTGTGATGTCAGATAACGATGGAGAGATGTTGGTACATGCAATAGAGCATTATTTCGATATTGAATTAAACAAACTCTCGAGGAAAGAGCAAGAAATCAAACAGAATAGACTCGAGTCGATGCGTCTTGCGATTCAACATGCAGCCAAACAGGCTGTTGGTTCTTATGCAGCGGTTGTTGTCGATCCTCAAACAGAAACCAGTTGGGCGATTAAGTCCGGGTCAAGTCTCTATTTCGGAATCGGGATTATCGATGAAAACAGATTTTGTCTTGCCTCCTCTGATTTAACCTCGGTACTACGGTTTACTAAGGATCTGATTAATCTTAGAGAGGGAGAGTTTGTAGAGTATAGTGCCGACAATTATCAAGTATATGCCCAGAAAGACCTTATCTTTCGTCATGTAGAAAAGGATGATGAAATCTATAAAAGCGGACAGAAGATTGAGAAAAAGACTATTCGATCGAAACTGAGAGCTGAAGATACAGAGCTGATGCCTCCTTTTGAGTACTTCATGGACCAGGAGATTCACTCTGAAATAGAATCCACAGGGAAGCTGATAAAGATGTTTAACGGTGGGTCAAATACAGGTAGAAGAATGAGAGAATTTCTTCATAAAAATGGGTTTGATAAACAGTTGGTAAAGCTGAGTGACAAAATAACAACCGGCAGTAAGTTTTCTCAACAATCCAAGCTTTATGAAGAGTACATTAACTCTGAGGAATCCGGTAAATTTTTCCAGGCTGTAGAGAATGAATATATCTCTATTTTTAATGAGTTGGTTAAAGAAAACTTCGTCGATAAATACTTCTTCTCAAGCGAGAAGAATCTATTTATTGAGCTTGCAGGTTCTGAGTTTGATAAGAAGAGACTCCTGACTTCCAAGGCACTTGACTCTCTTGTAGAGATTATTGATGTGAAAGACTTTAGCGACAAAGTTGACCTCTTTATTAAACTCCTGAAGGATACAGCAAAGGCTAAGGGGGTTGTTTATTCTATTGCTTGTGGCACTTCCTATCATGCTACTAAAATTGGAGCCCAATTCTTTAATGAGATTGCCGGTTTTGAGATTATACCCATTCTTCCCGGAGATTTCAGAGGAGAGTACTCTCATAGTATTAAAGATTCTGATCTGATTATCGGAGTCTCACAGAGTGGCGAGACCAAGGACTTGATTGATATTTACAATGACATTATCCATTCAGAGTTAAAGGTTACACGGGCTGTCATCGTGAACAATGTTAATTCTACTCTTGGTCAGGAAAAGAGTGATGTAGCAATACCGATTTTCTGTGGTCCTGAGATTGCCGTACCGGCAACAAAGAGTTTCATAAATCAGATTACGATTTTCTATTATCTCGCTATAAAGACGGCTGAGATGAAAATAGAATTGCTTCGAGAAAACAATTGTTGTGAAAAGGAAATTACCCGTATTGAGGAAAAACTGAGTTTGCATATAGACAATATGCAGAAGATTCCTCAACTACTTGAAGCTACCCTTGCTTCAACTGATGATTTAATCAACGAACTGGCGAAGAAAATTTATCTTGAACCCTCGATTCACCTGCTGGCTACCAAGATTAGTGGTGTTGCTATGGAAGGTGCTTTAAAAATCAGGGAAACTGTTTTAAATCATTCCGAAGGGCGAGAGGCATCAGAGTTCAAGCATGGTCCGAATACAATTCTTGGGAAGAATACTGTCTTTGGTATGAAGAGCTTACGCTCACTTTACAAAAATATCGTGAATGTAATTGATGAAGTCGAAGTGGAAGCTAAGAAAAGAGGGATTAGTGATAAAGAAGTCGGGAAGATAATCCGTGAAATGTTTAACTTCACATACTCTCAAATCATGCCCTTCAATCTAAGCAAGGAAGGTACACAGCTTTTCAAGGATATGGTCGGAAAAGGCAACGATTTTGAATGTATGTTTAGGAATTACCCGTTAATCTATATTACAGGTCCGGAAGAAAGAGATGTCAACCTCACAATTTCACAGATAAATACTCATAAAATTAGAGGAGCTAACACCTATGTGATTGCTGAATATAATGAAAAGCTCTTTCAGGATGT
>JAFGVF010000281.1 GCA_016938155.1 Candidatus Cloacimonadota bacterium | reverse complement strand
ATCAAGACTACTATCATAAGGACAATGTCCGTGTCTTTGGTAAAAAGAATGTGGGATTGGTGGATTTCCTCGACTTCGGATTCATAGAACTTGAACCTCTTACCTACATCAGAGGTCGCAATCTTCCGAATCAATTTATGATTATTGATGAAGCTCAGAATCTGACTCCTCACGAGATGAAAACAATTATTACCAGAGCAGGAGAAGGCACAAAGATAGTTCTGACCGGTGATCCTTATCAGATTGATATCCCCTATCTTGATTCTCAAAGTAATGGATTAAGCAGGGCTGTGGAGTTGTTAAAGAACGAAGACCTTGTGGGTCATATTACCTTGCAAAAGGGTGAACGCTCCAAGCTTGCAGAGATGGCAGCCAAGTACTTCTAAATATGATGACCAAGCCAAGAATCACTGACAGAACATGGGTTGAAATTAATCTTGATAATTATCAACATAACATCTCTGAATTGAAGAGATTTATTCCTGAGAATACCTCTTTCCTTCAGATAGTTAAAGCTGATGCCTATGGTCATTCGGCTTGGAATATTGCCTTAGAAGCCAAAAAAGCCGGTGCAGTTATGCTTGGAGTGGCAAATGTTGATGAAGCTTCTCTGCTTGATTATCAAGGAATTGGATTACCTATCTTGATCCTATCCCCCATAACTGTCTCTGAGCTTGATGTTGTGCTTGAACATGACTTTATACCGGCAATCAGCGATTTGAATATTGCTCTTGAATTGAATCAAAAAGCAGCTTCTAAAAATAAAATGTGTAAAATTCATCTGAATGTTGATACCGGAATGAACCGCAGTGGTGTCCGGTGGGATCAGTTTAGAGAATTCTACAATAGTTTAAAGCTTCTATCCAATTTAGAGATAAACGGAGTTTTCTCTCATTTTGCCGGTAGTGAGAATGATGCAGAATTCACAGAACTGCAAAGCAACAGATTCAAGAAAGTGATTGAAGATTTACCCCGGAAACCGGAGTTCATCCATATTGCCAACAGTTCAGCAATACTTAATGGACTTTACCCATTCTGCAACCTTGTCCGACTGGGTATTTTATCCTTTGGAATCTATACTTCTGATGAACAGAGAAATGTCATCAACCTGAAGCCTGTACTATGCTTTAAAACTGCTATCACTCAATTAAAAACAGCATACAAAGGCGAAAGTATCGGTTATAATCGAACATACAGCATTGAGAAAGAGACCAGATTCGCTGTTCTCCCATTAGGCTATGCTGATGGTTATGATTTTCTATTATCAAACAAGGGAGTTGTTGAGATAAACAACCATCATGCCCCAGTTATTGGGAAAGTAAGCATGGATATGATTACAATAGATGTCACTGCCATCCCTGAGGCAGGTGTTGGTACTGAAGTAATTTTACTCGGTGGTATTTCTGAAACAAGAGTTGAAGCTGTAACAAAAGCATATAATGGTTTAAGTTATGAGCTTCTTTGCCAAGTGGGAAGAAGGGCTAAACGCTATTTCAGAAGCAAAGGAGAGATTATTGACTCTGCTCCGCTTCTGAGAAGAGGTTTCTATAGTCACGATTTCAGCAATAAATCCCTGAACAACATCATTGAATCTGCTCTTAGAGAAAGATTGCAGGGCAGTGAAATCTCAGAGATGCTGTACCGTGATATTCTCAAAGACATGTTTTTCCGTCATGATAATGACTTCGGACTTAGAAAGGATTTTCATCATACTATCGAGTTCAGAGACTGTGTAGAGTTTCCTGATTTTTACTCGATAACTACAACTCTCACCTATCGTAAAATCCTGAGGAGACCCGGATTTCTTGTTGTATGTACTCAGCAGGAAGAGCAGCTTCAAGCTTATTTCTTACGCTCAGATGTAGCCTATCGCTGGTTTTTAGGTAATGAAATACCTCTTGATAAATCGGCATTTGTTGTTAATAGTGCTACTGTTAACCAGATAGAGCTAACACCTACCACAACAATTAAAGATAATGTATTAGAGATTAACTGCTTCTCCGATAATTTGCTTGAAATGATGGACAAAGAGGTAGAGTTTTCAATCTCCACAACTACATATTACCCTAAGAAAAACCGACAATTCTCCGTATATATCGCTGAGTTGACTAAAGGTATTGATATTGGTTTCAAATTCAAGGGTCAATGTGCTAATGTCGAGGTTGTTACTGTTTTCTCAGGTCAGGAAAGGTATCCGAACATTAAAAGGGATGATGATAGTATAGAGGTTTCCACAGGGATTGAGGATTGGATATTCCCGACAAGTGGTATTGTATTTGTCTATAATTAGAATCTTCCCAGTAACCAACCACCAATAGAGTCAGGGAAAAACACAATTAGCAGTACCATTAAAACAAAGAGAAATCCGGCAATAGTAATTGTTCTTTTATAACTAATCAATAAATCGACATACCTGTCTTTCAGTTCAGCAGTTTCAAGGTGTTCTTCCGGCATTATCGTGTTGATTTCCTGATTTTGCTCATGTGTGTGTTCTTTTTCTTCGCTGATAACCTCTTCCCGGTTCTTTACAGGTTCCGAAGGCTGTTTCTCCATTTCCTTTATCTCAGGAATATCACTTTTAATCTCTTCAAGTTCCTTCTCAGGTTTTTCAGGTACAGTTGCTGTTTCTTCACTCACCACTGGTCTTTTAATCTCAACCGGTTTATGCTCAAAATCGAAGAGTTCTTCTCTCATGAAAAGATAATTGTTCAAGAGATTTAATAAATTAAACGGTTGATTATATCTCTCTTTAGGAGAAAATGCCAGAAGCTTCCTTTGCATGTTTTTCACATCATCCGATACATCAGGATTATCAATGATTTTAGGTTCTTTAACATTCTCGTAAAGCTCAATCAAGTTACTCCCTTTTTCGTAAGGTAGTTTTCCATTCAAGAGAAGATGCATGATAAGTCCGATACTGTAAATATCACTTCTGATGTTTGGAACTTTTACTTCAGCAAAAAGCTCAGGAGCTCTGTAGAGGTAGAAATTAGTTAGACTATCATTCTTCAATAGAGGAAGCATTATCTCTCTCCAATTGAAGTTCATAATTTTT
>JAFGVF010000027.1 GCA_016938155.1 Candidatus Cloacimonadota bacterium | reverse complement strand
GCACTGTAGTCTTTTTCTAAACAGTCAAATATCGGGTAAAATGTGACTGCAAAAGGACAAGACTTATGCGTAAGTTATTGTAAAAGGCACTGTGTGTGAATATGGATTAGATGTCTGATGATGTTCGAAGCAAGAAGCTGGAACCGGTCTTCCAGCCATCGGCAGCACTGCTGATAATACCGCCTGCATAGCCGGCACCTTCTCCGATTGGGAAGAGATTTGCTACATTGATTGAGGAACGGGTTGAATTATCTCTGAGTATTCTGAGAGGGGAAGAGGTGCGAGTTTCAGGAGCAATAAGGGTGCCTTCCTTCACAAAGCCCGGATATTGCTTTTCCCAATGTGAAAGGGCAATCTTCAGGGCTTGCGAAAGCTTGCTTGGAAACAAGTCGGAGATTGAAGAAGTATAAGTTCCGGGGAGAAAAGTGGTTTTCTGCATAACGGAGCTCTTTGTTCCGTTAACAAAATCCGAAACGGATTGAGATGGTGCTGAGAACCCCTTTCTGAATGCCTTAATCTCAATGTTTTGCTGAAACTTCATTCCCGCAAACAGCTCTGTGCCGTAATCAGCAGGAGAAACACCTGCAACAATGGCACTATTGGCAAATTTGGAACTCCGTTTGGAATTACTCATCCCGTTTGTAACAACTCCACCGGGTTCAGATGCTGAATTTACTACCTGCCCACCGGGACACATACAGAAGCTGAAGATTCCTCTATCCTGAACATTTCTGACTAATCTGTATGTAGCCGGTCCTGTGAGGAAGAAATCTGTCTTATCGCCGTAAAAGGTTGAGTTGATGTAATCCTGAGAATGTTCGATACGAAAGCCTACGGCAAAATCCTTGTTTTCAAGAGCAATACTTTTGGAGTGCAAAAGAGAAAAAGTATCACGGGCAGTGTTACCGAGACCGAGAATAACAATCTCAGGTTCGTATTGGTCATTATTAATCTTAATAGAAGTGATTCTGCCATCTTGAATGGTAATGTCATTAAGTCTGTGGTTCCAGAAAAAGCGACAACCTTTTGATTCAAGAAATTGCCTGATTTTAGTGATGATTAGCTCGAGTTTATCGGTTCCGAGATGGGGGAGAGCATCGTATTGAATTACAGGGTCAGCTCCGAACTCTACAAGCCTGTTATAGATAATCTCAGTTACTTTATCACGAGAACGGGCAGTGAGTTTACCATCAGAGAAAGTACCGGCTCCGCCTTCGCCGAATTGCATGTTGCTTTCAGGGTCTAATGTACCACTCTTCCAAAAATCGTTTATCTTTGTCTTTCTATCTTTTATTTGCTCTCCCCGGTCGAATATCCAAGGAGAGAAGCCCTTTTCAACAAGTGCCAGGGCAGCAAAGAGTCCGGCTGGTCCTGCCCCTATGATGAATGGATGTAACGATGAGATGTTCATGGTCACTAACGGTAGATCAGGTTTGGTCACAAGCTCTATGAGATCAGGATGTTTGGGTGGATTTGAGATAAATGTCAGCTCCAGAGTAAAATTATACTTTAAAGCATTTCTTTTTCGGGCATCCAAAGCCCTTCTGGAGATGTATATAGAAGCTATTCTTTGCGGATTTAACTGAAGTTTCCGTGAGACATACCCTGATAGGTCAGGTTCAGCTTCCAGTGGAGTAATCAGATTTCTCAGAAGATATCTTTTCATATTTAGTCCCGAATTAATGATGAATAAAAAAAACCCGACATAAAGTCGGGATAAGATATGGTGGCGAGACCCAGAGTTGAACTGGGGACACAAGGCTTTTCAGGCCTCTGCTCTACCTGCTGAGCTATCTCGCCCTGTCCGTAAACAGTGATTGAAATAAATTTGAGGCAGGTTTTTTTGTCAAGCAAAAAGGGGTCACAATTTGTCATACAGCGTTAAATGTGTGATATTAATGCTGTTGGCACTATGTCTGGGAATGTCGTTTTGTTACATAATAAACAATAATACTGCCTATGAAGATGATGTTTACAATAATCGCGACGAATAAAACGAGAGCGGGATGGAAGAAGATACTGTAAACAAAATCACGGAATCTTGTGTCCGGACCTTTTCTTCTGATATTCCAGGCTTTACGGTTTTCTTCAAGGATTTCAGGGTCAAAGCTTGTTTGATCGGTAGTATATTTGGATAAATACGGGCTTGCATTTTCCACAAGCGGTTCATCGAGGTCTTTAATATTCTTTTTCTCGAGCAATGAGTATGTAATCCAGATTAAACCCAAAGCCATAATGACAAGGGCAAAAGCATGGGCTAATCTCCTCACGGAGTCTTCACGAAACAAAAAAATCAGTTTTTTAATTAATCGTAACATATTATCCTATTTCAACGAGATTTTCGTTCCTATTCCAAATTCTCTCTTTTCCTTTGCGTAATTCGAATAAGTATTTGTTGTTTCATTAAGAATGTTATCCGCATACAAATGCAAAGAAAAACTATTCTTTATCTTATACTCTGCAGAAAAATTCAACCTACCTGATGGCTCCATCTCTTCATTGAGATGACTATATTTACTACTGCTGTAAACAAATACAGCAGAAAAAACAAATCTGTCAATAATAATATCAGTTTTAGTAACATTTTCTAACTCAGCAATATATGGGATAGATTGATAATTCAATCCATTAACATATTCAAGCTCTATCTGCTTAGCGAAATGATAAAGCAATTCGTTTTTGATTCCAAACGATTTCTTTTTAAAAGAGACGACTGATTTCGCTGATAGTAAAGGGAAATTGTAATATTTATATTCCACATCACTGAAAGGGTCAATGATGGGATAATCAAGTAAGTATTCTTGTTTAATCTCAAAAGTAAAAGGTATTATTCTGCCGTTACCGTATAAAAGAGAAAGATTAAGGGGTTTCTTGGTCTGTATATAATCATTCTGCAAATCCAGATAATGGTATATCTCGAGGGCATCCTTATAAGAGATTGAGCTTATTGCGGGAGTGTTTGAAAGGGAGATATGTCCGTAACGCCCAAAGTCTTTATAATAATTGAAGCCCAGCGAAGGTACAACCGTTTCTTGGTCTCCTGCAACCCATACAGACCAGTCTAATTTGCGGAAGGAATTGTTGAGTGAGACTGAAAACGAAGGAGACCCTGTCTGCAACATCAATAAGATGTCGGCATTAATGCTTTTGGTAAAATTAGAAGTGAGATTCAATCTGATATCTGATAAATCAGATTTTGAATAGTAACTCGAGTGATAGTATCTGCCACTCAATCCGAGCTTGTCGATAATTTTGGCTTCTATCAAATCAGTTAAATCAAATGTTGCTTCAAATCCAGAAAGATTGTTGTCATGTTGATCCACTTTATAATCATCTTGAGAAACTTTGAAATCTGTTTTAAGCTTCTTAAAGTGATAGGGATTCCATGAGAAAACCGCTTGAGATTCACTCCATTCATCGGAGAGGGTTCTCAACCTGTAATCGAGAGAAAGGTCGAGATATGGGTTATTAAAATCTTTAAAGGCAGTTCTAATATCAACAAATGAAGAAGACCCGAAGAAGAATTCCGAATAAGAACGAAAGAGCTTTTCCTGATCTTCATGGAGAGGGATTGAAGCAGACCGGGCGAAGTATTTGTATCTTAAGTAATTTGGACGATCGATATAGATATACTCCGATAAATCCCTATGAACAACATGAAAGTCGGCAATCTTCTCATCATCACCCTCTATCTTGACATCCTGCAGGTTCAGTTCATCACTATTCTGAGCCTGAAGATGTAAAACAAGAAGCATGAAGAGTAATATAATTAACTTCTTCATTTATTTGAGCATCCTGTTAAGATTGGCTTTTTGAAGTTCTGGAAGCTCATCCTTTATAACAGCAAAAATCTTCTTAGCTTCCTCTTTATTGTTTGATTTAATATAACACAAACAAGTCAGGTAATCTGAATTAAGAACAATCTCTTTAAAATCAGGATAGATATATTTCACTCTTAGAAGCTCAGGAATAGCTTCACTATAATTCTTCTCTCTGAAGAGCTTCTTCCCGATCAGGTACTGTGATTGGGCTCTAATCTCCTTCTTCTCATGTTTCAACAGATTATCCAGTTCTTTTGATATTTCCTTGCCCTTCTTATGGTCTATTGCCCATTCTATATACTCCAGTTTAGCTTCAGCAAAGTCACTGGTAAGTCCTGAGGCAAGAACATTTGCATAATCATCAGGGAAATTTTTATTATCATTAATCCTGGAAACATACAGTAATTTTACGGCAGCGGAATACTCCGGCTGGTTTGTGAGTATCTCTCTGAGATTGGCTAAAGCTTGCAGAGTATCTCCTTTCGTGAGGTAAAGTTCTGCAAGTTGTTGCTGGATTCTGGCATTCCCTGATTTCTTAAGAGATTTCTTGAAGATATTTTCTGCTTTATCGTAGTTTTTTACCTGCTTTAAAGCTTCAGCATAAAGGAGCAGGTTTTCGTTATCTTCACCATTATAGCTGAATTCATCAATTATCTTTTCACCTGTTTTAACAGCATCTGACCACTTTTCTGTTTGAGTTTCCCATTTTAGAACAATGCTGTATAATTTGTTCCTGATTTCATCATCCTTAGTGCTATTGGCTGCTTTATATACTTCATCCCGGTAATCATTTTCCTTATCTCTGAGCATATTCCAGTATATTCCGTCTAAGATTACAAGGATTGTCTTCTTTTTTGGCTTCTCACTCAATAATTCGGAGAACTCTTTAATGGAGCTTTTGTAGTCTCCTAAGTTATAATAAGCATTTGCAATTCCAAGTCTGGCTTCGCTAATGCTTCCGGATTTCTTGTAATCCTTAACAACCTGTCCATACAGCGAAATAGCCTGCTTGTAATCTTCATAATTAAATGCAGCATTTGCAGCGAGCATGAGATATTTCTCAGGAGCATTTGATTTCGAGTCATCAGCAATGCTTAGAAAAGCTTCTTTAGCCTCATCGTATCTTTCCATCTTATAATATGTCCAGGCAGTTTGACTGAGAACCAGCTCAATCTCTTTACCTGTTTGAGCATATTTTCTGGCTATCTGGTAGTAAATAAGAGCAAATTGGTTATTGTTTCGATTGAACTCAATATTGCCTTGAAGCATATACTTATCAAAGAGGTACGGTTCCTTTTCCGGAATTCGTTCAACTGCTTTCATAGCCTTATCGTACTGTCCGTTGAAATAATATGCATGAGCAATTCTTTCTGCTGCATTATCTTTCTCAAAGTTTCTGGTGATTGCCTCTTCAAAGCTGTCTATGGCATCACGATACTTGCCTCTTAAGAAATTTACTTCTCCAATATAATAAATGGAAGCTAATTCTTTTTGAGAACCGGAGAATTTCTGTTTAACTTTGTCGAACCAGTTAATGGCATCATTCCAGTTTCTTTGAGCAAAACTGCACATTCCCAATTTAAAATATACTTCCGATAGGAATATCCCGTCAGGATAGAAAGTAATATATTCAAGTAGAAATGTTTTTGCATCATCATAGCGATCCAGCATATAATAGATATCTCCGAAAAGGAATTGAGTTTTCTCCATCATGTTCTGGTTCAATTGATACTCACGAGTCTTTATCAGGCTGTTCAGAGCATCTGGATAAAGGGCTTTCAGGTAGTAGATCTGAGCTTGTTGATAATAAGCTGTGCCCAAATAGGCTTTATTGTTTTTATCATCAATAAATGTTTGAATTATCTTGAGTGCCTCTTCAGGTCTATTGATTGATAAAATATCGATAAGCTTATAAAAACTATTGAATTTAATTTCTTGTTGAGTTGATTCTTGATAAAGACGAGTTAGGATATTCTTTGCTTCATCTATTCTACCAAGACCTTCATAGCATAGTGCCTGGTAGAAAGATTTCTTCTCTATATAGTCAGTCATTCTTCCCAGAACATCCAATGCCGTAGAATAATCTTCCAGTTCAAAATATGTTTGAGCCAGAATCATAAGGTAATCGTTATAGTATAAAGAAGTGTTCTTCAGTCTGTACTGACGGTCAACAATTGGAGAAAACTGCTTCTTCTGATAGTTGTAATCAAACCATTTTACATAAGCGTAATCAGTTCCTGGATTCCCGGGATAACTATCAATGAGATTCTCCATCTCTTTACCTGTCTCAGCATCATTCCCAAGGTTTATCATCAACTGAACTTTAACACTCAGTATATCGGGATTGCTGTTAATGTTTTCAGCTTTTTGGATTTCAGAAAAACCATCAGAGAAAGAGCTTTCATTAAGGTAAGCTTTTGCATTCCAGAAATATGGAATCCATCTGTCTTCTCTTTTGGGGTATGAGGAATTAAAAAGTTTGATGGTTTCACGCATCTGCTTGTATATGCCGAGTTGATACTGGGATTGTATCTTCTTAATCAAAACCTCTCCGCGAAGGTCTTCATCGATGGGAGATTTCAGTACTTC
>JAFGVF010000280.1 GCA_016938155.1 Candidatus Cloacimonadota bacterium | reverse complement strand
GTGCGTTCTTTTGCCCGAAATGCCCTTCAACTCAATATCCTGCTCGGTATTTGTTATTCCATCTTTCTTTGGATTTTCAAAGAACCTCTCCTCAGCTTTTTCAGGTTAGGTGATACAAAAGTAATCAGCGATGCATTACTCTATCTGAATATCGTAATACCCGGTCTAATCTTCATGTTCATCAATCCCATCTTTTCAGGGATTTACAACGGGATGGGAAACAGTCACACACCCTTTTATGTAAACAGTGTCGGGCTGATTATCAATATGGTTCTTGATCCGGTTTTGATATACGGGCTTGGACCTTTTAATGCAATGGGAGTCGTTGGGGCAGGCATTGGAACTGTGATTGCTCAATTCGTAGTCATGATGATCTACTTAATACTTTTCTTCGGGAAAAAAGCTCCAATAGATAAATTGCATCTTTGGCATCTTCCTGAATGGCAATTCGTGAAGACAATATTCAAATTCGGTTCACCCGTAGCAGTACAAAGCGGATTATTTACCATATTTGCCATGTTTCTCGCCAGGATTGTAGCCCAATGGGGAGCCGTACCGATTGCTGTACAAAAAGTAGGGGCTCAGATAGAAGCAATCTCCTGGATGACTGCCGGTGGATTCTCAACTGCCTTAAGTGCGTTTGTGGGTCAAAACTACGGAGCAAAGAATTGGGATAGAATCTGGAAGGGATATTTCACAACGCTTGGAGTGGGAGCAGCTGTAGGTATTTTTGCAACCATACTCTTTGTGTTTGCAGGTGGTTATCTCTTTCGCATTTTCATTCCTGAAGCAGAAGCCCTAAGGATGGGTACTACTTACCTTAAAATCCTGGGACTGTCACAACTATTCATGTGTCTGGAAATCACAACTTCAGGTGCATTTAATGGTCTTGGACGGACTTTACCGCCATCTCTCGTAAGTATAATCTTAACCGGTTCGAGAGTTCCTGCAGCCATGCTGCTGGCAACTCCCGAATTGTTAGGTCTGAATGGAGTCTGGTGGAGTATAAGTATGTCGAGTGTTTTGAAAGGGATAGTGCTTGTAATCTGGTTTCTAATCCTGCTTTCCCGTCGCCCTGAAATTGATGTAAACTGCATGTTCAAATCACTAATCTATGGTTGGGAACACCGTAATCTGAGGGACAAACGCTGCTTGAATGGTAAAACTCTCTAAGGAGGAAATATGCAACGAGCTGAATTTACTGAAGTCTGGAAATCCACAAAAAAGCTAAATAAGGTAGTTTTAGCTATAATGCCGACACCGGTTGGCAAGTATAACCTGATTACACTGGAGTGGTTTATGCGTACATCTATTAAACCGCCTATGCTAGCAATCTCCATCGGACACACTCGGTTCAGTTATGAATGTCTGCAAGTAGGAGATTGCTTCAATGTTTGCTATCCATCAGGTGAAATGACTGAAGCTGTGAAAATATGTGGGACACAATCAGGTCGCGATATGGATAAATTGTTGGAAATAAAAGAGGATTGGTTTCATGGCAGATACAGGAAAGTGCCAATCCTGAAAAATGCTGTTGCTAACTTCGAATGCCAGCTTGTATCCCAAATTAGGAGTGGTGATCATACTATCTTTATCGGTGAAGTGAAATACTCCTGGGTTAATACCGAGAAAGAGCTGTTGTTTCTATAAACTCCGGTTAATCCAATTTTGATTAGCTGACATCCATACTTTCTTTCCTAATCCGGTCTATAACCCTTTCAAATTCTGTCAGTGTCTCATTAAGACACATGTTTTGTTTGCCTTTATCTCATTAATAACCTGAGCAATGAAAATATTCAAATCAAGATGGATTTATATTGACCAAATTATGGTGTTGTTTATGTAGCTCAAACATCATGCAGAAGCAGAGAATTCTTTGCCTGAAAGGAGTTTATTATGGAATATGAAAAGCTGTTGGAATACATTTATCAGAGATACTCGGGGAATGTGAAACTTGGTCTTGAGAGAATCTTTCAATTGATGGAGATGATGGATTTCCCTAATCGCAAGCTGGAAGGATACCATGTTGGCGGAACCAACGGGAAAGGCTCTACATGTGCTACACTTGAGGCATTATCTCTTGCTCACGGCTTTACTACAGGCTTTAACTCCTCACCGCATTTAGTGGAATATATGGAACGCTTTCGGGTCAATGGTAATAATCTTAGTTTTGATGAAATTTATAAGACATATCAGAAATGGGAGAAGATATATGATGAGACTGAGGCTTCTTTTTTTGAAATTACAACTTCTATGGCTTTCGATATGTTCGCTGAACGAAAAGTTGATGTTGCTATCATTGAAGTTGGGCTGGGAGGTAGATTAGATGCCACTCAACCATTCAATACTACCGTTTCAGCAATCACAAGTATTGCTTTTGATCATCTGAAAAGTCTTGGTAGTACAATTCCTGAAATTGCTTATGAGAAAGCAGGCATTTTGAAAGAAGGTGTTCCTCTGGTTACGGGTGATATTCAAGAAAGTGCGATGGAAGTAATCTCTAATCGAGCTAAATTATTGAAAGTTAAGCATTACAAATACAATAAAGACTATTTAGTTACCAATATCCATATTGATGAAAACGGTACGCATTTTGACTATGAGCTACCTGAATACAATATAAAGCTTAAGGATTTGACCATCAATCTATTGGGCAGACATCAGGCTATTAACGGTGCAGTTGCCGTAACCTGCTTCTTCCTCTATATGAACATAAAAAAGATGAAATGGCAGGAGCATACTCTTCGAGAAGCACTTTGCAATGTCAACTGGCAGGGTAGAATGCAAATCATAAACAAGAAACCATTAGTTATTCTTGACGGTGCTCATAATGCAGAGGGGTTAACATATCTGATAAGCAATATGAAGGAAATGTTTCCGGGAAAACGCTTCAAGTTCTTAACTGCTATCTTAAGGGACAAACCTTATGCTTTTATGATAAATTCCATGGCGGAAGTAGCTGAGGAATTTGTTATATCCCAAAGCCACTCTCAGCGAGCAGCTCAGACCGAGGATTTAGAGCCTGTTGTGAAAAAGACAGGTATTCCCTATCGAATAGTTAAAGAGCTTCCTGAAGGTGCTAAAATCATCTTAGAAAGCTGTAATGAAGATGATATCGTGATTGTCTGTGGTTCACTTTATACTGTGGCAGAGATTCTGAAGGTCAGACTGTCTCTATTTGGTGAGAACACTATTTAAAATAAATAAACTTCTGCACTGAATTGTAATTTTTAGAATGAAGTCTCAACAGGTAAACCCCTGAAGGGACTTCTTCTTTTTTCTGATTGAAACCATCCCACGAGAATTCATGATTACCTTTATCCATTACTCCCGTATAAATATCCCTTATTCTTCTTCCTTTGATATCATATACACTCAATGTAACGGCTTCCTTATCAGCATTTTTTACTATAAAAGTACCGGAATTATTCATTGGGTTAGGGAAAATATCAATGTGCGTTTTTGGAATAAGCACGGAGTTTTCCTCGATAGAAGTAGTTCCTGAAACAACAACATTATCGAGAAGAAGCAATAAAGCATCATAAGAACAGCAACAGAAACCAAGCTTTATTGTTTGCTCAGACCAATCACTAAG
>JAFGVF010000279.1 GCA_016938155.1 Candidatus Cloacimonadota bacterium | reverse complement strand
CGGTTAACCATAAACCACTCAGGTTTATCAATTTCCCGAAAGACATCCGGTCGGCACATTATCATCAACCAGGTATGTGCTTCCAATCCTGCTTTTTTTGCAGCAGAGATTATTTCATTAGAGGCTGATTTACTAAGGAATACTCCATGCAACCCATTTTCTTTGGCTTGGCGAAACTTATCTTCCCATGACATTGCGTCCATGTCAGCCTGACAACTCAGCCAGATATAGGCTTTAAAATGTCCCATATAGTAGGATAACCTTTTATTTTACTTTTGGCGGTGCTTCATTTAGCAATAACCAATACAAACCCAGATAGTTCACAGCTTCTGCAAACTTATTGAAATCGACAGGTTTTCTGATATAACTGTTAGCTCCCAAGTCGTAACTTGAGGCTATATCTTGGTCCTCTTTAGAAGAAGTCATAACAATAACCGGAAGTCTTCTGGTTGATGATTCACTCCTGATGGTTTTTAAGACACTCAAGCCATCTACTTTGGGTAGTTTTAAATCCAGTAGTATTATAGATGGCAGATCATCAGGGTCTCTATCTGAATACTCTCCTTTGCAAAAGAGGTAATCCAAAGCTTCAGCCCCGTCTTCGACAACAATCAATTCATTATAAATTCTGCTTTTGTCCAAAGCTCTTTTGGTTAAGATAATATCACTCTGATTATCTTCTACGAGTAAAATCTTTTTTGCTTTCATCATTCCTCCTTTAGTGTAAAATAAAAAGCTGCAAACTCATTTTCTTTCGAGTCTGCCCATACAGACCCACCATGTCTCTCGAGTACTCTTTTTACTGTTGCCAAGCCGATTCCGGTGCCGGGAAAGTCTTTTGAAGAGTGTAATCGTTGAAATGTACCGAATAATTTAGAGTAATATTTCATATCAAAACCAACACCATTATCCTTTACAAAAAACACTTCCTTACCTTCTTTCATTGTTTTCCCGAATTCGATTATGGCTTTCTCTCTTTTAGATGTATATTTAACTGCATTCGCTATCAAGTTATTGATGACTATTTCAAGGAGCTGTGAATCTCCGTAAGCAAACAAATCCGGTTCTATCTTATACGAGATTTCCCTTTCAGGGTATTGTCTGTCAAATTCTATTTTATTTCTTTCTACAATCAGGCTGAGGTTTGTCCTTTTCATGCTCATATCTGCACGAGTTGTTTTTGCCAGAGAAAGCAGGGCATCGATCAACTCACCCATATTCTTTGTATCATCCCTGATTAGTTGCAGGTATTCCTTCCCCTTTTCATCCAATTTATCCCCATACTCTTCCAGTACAATCAGACTGATTCCGTCAATTCCTCTCAATGGAGCTCTTAAATCGTGCGATACCGAATGGGAAAATGCCTCCAGTTCCCTGTTGGCGATTATCAATTCCGCTGTTCTTGCAGCTACTCTTTGCTCCAGACTTTCATTAAGCTTCTTTATCTCATCATCAGCCTTTTTCTTCTCGGTAATATCTCTGAAGAAAGCAGTTACTTTGTTTGGAGCAATCTGCATGGCATGAACATCAAACGCACCGACAATCGTCCCGTCAGAATAATTCACCTGCTCAGAAGAAAAGCTTTTACCTGTTTTCAATACCTCTCTGTAGGCTTCAGGAACGCCGGTATCTTTATTACCGGGGAACGCTTCCAACAGCTCTTTCCCTAATAACAGCTTGTTATCTATATGCAGGATATCATCTGCAGATCGATTGGTTCCTATCAGTATCAGTTTGTTATCCGGTGTGAGTTCAAAAGTATGGGCACCAAAGGGTGCATTATCTATAATAGTCTGAAGTCGTTCCTCTCTTTCCTTAATGGCTCCTTCAGCAATCTTTCGCTCTGTAATATCTCTGATGATATGTACAATACCCTGTATTTTCCCTTGGTTATCGACTATTGGATCAAGAGTTGCCGCAAACCATCTGCTTTTAACATTTAACTCAATCCTTGAACGGCTTTTCGTCATGCTCATCTCTTGAAAAGGACATTCCTTGATCGGATATTCGCTGTCATGAACAACTTCCCAGCAGTGCTTTCCGAGTATTTCCTCAGGTGTAACGCCAAGCATTTCCTTGCACGCATTGTTGGATCTAAGTATTCTACAGTTCTTATCAAGAAGCCAGATTACATCATTCACCGAATCGAAAGTTGCTTTCCATTCTTCAGCTTGCTTCCGGCTGGAGAAAAGTTCTCTTCTCCTCTCGAAATAGCTGATTCCAAATGCAGTTACAAAAAGCAAAAAGGCAAGAAATGAGCCGAGTGTCAATGCCCTGTTTTTGATGGGCTTATAAACCTCACCACAATCAATCTTAGAAACCAAATACCAAGGTGTATCCGGTATTTTCCTCAAGGCTGACAGAACTAAGACATCCCGGTAGTCGTAACCCTCTGTGATTTGTGCCCTTTCTTCAATGGCTATAACTGCGGGTAGGTTCTTCTTTTCTGCTAAAGGAAAATGCAAATTCAGGGCTGTGTGCTTTTTATGCCTTAACTCATTTAAAAAGACTACAGAATCTCCCTCTTTTCTCACCAACAGTGTTTCAGCTGTTTTTGAGTGCTCGGGCCAACTCTGAATAGATGGATAAAAAGTTACATGCGGATTTTTCTGCAAATACCAGGCACCTACAAGTACCGAATCGGTACCGGTTTTGAAGACAGGTAACCAATAATCAATATGAATAGCGAGACTATCGATATTATCGGCTAAATGAAATAAAGTCAAATCTGATACCACCAAATCATGCTTTTCCCTCAACTCGTCCATTCTTTTGAGAACTTCATTGCGGGTGGGTAGATGCGAGTCGGAAGATGTGCTATGCAATCTGCCGTTGACATCGAAAAGTGCTATTTCATAATAGTTGAAATGTGCCTTTATATTTTGCCTAAAATCCTCTAAATCCTCTCTCATTTCCGAATCTATAGAACCTGCAATAAGTAAGTTTGTTCTGTGATAAAGCTCTTTGTGTCCAAAGAGGTATTTCACATTCTTTATTTGGTCGGCATACCATTTATGAACATATAATACCCTCATATCAGCGACAGTCGATATTTGCTCAATTGCCTTCTGTCTGACAAGTTCGATTTGAAGCTTTAAATAGACTATTCCGCCCATTCCGATTATTAAACTGAAGACAAAGAACAACAATATGGAGCGACCATAGTAATACTCCCGAATGTTGGGGTGGAGACTAAGCTCCCACCCTAATATTCTGGCAAGAATACTTCCTTTTAAATATCTGATCCATACTCCCGCACTAAGGAAAAACATTGCATAAGCTGATACCAAAGACATCGGAATATTACTGCTTCCATAAAATACGGGAAATTTCAGCAAATAACTTATTATTATCCAAAGGGATGCAATCACAAGCATTGAGGATAAAACAAATACTGCTTGATGGATTATTTTGTTTACTTTGTTACTCAACTGCAACAAAAATAGTAAGGAGAGAAAAAACAGGAAAAGCCCGGAAGAAGGTGCTATTCTCCCTACAGGATATGCTCCCACCATTACTTCGTGAGGAAAGAGCAGATTCTCAAACCAGCTCCCTAAATGCTGTTGAGGTGAAATAAATACCGATATAGAAACCATTCCCGTAACTACGAGGAGAACTCTCACCAAGCTCCGGGATGTTCTCCCTTTTATTATTGATTCATGCTTTAATGAAAACAACCCAAGGGTTAAGAGAAATATTGCATTTATCGGACTTAAAGGGACATAATTCGTTCCGAAGGATAATAACTCCCATTGACTTGTGAGCCAACATAACATTGCCGTTATGCTGATAATTACCGGCAACAAATAGAATGACTGTCTAATAAGCAAGGCTACTCTTTTGTTCATATTCACCCCTTTCTGATTAACAGAATTTCATGGCTTGGTTGTTATCATCTTCAATCTTTTCGATGTAATTTTCGGGTCGCCTCATTTCCTAAATGATTAACTTAGCATATTTAGTCAATTTTTAGTTAACTTTTACTTTGTGTCAACATTTATATTTACTCAACCATCCATCCACACTCTTTTTCAAAAGCATGTAATCTAATCACCCTGCCTTTTAGGATGAAACACGCCGTTTCTTCACTATCCCCATCACCCCATTCTCTCATTTTTTCATTTTCCACATTACATTTTCCACAATTTGCCATTCAATTCATATTGATAATTTTGCTCTTCTGTACCCTCCCTGCTCCCCTTCAACCCACGGGAATCACACGGGAATCTCTCGGGACTCTCTCGGGAATCACTCGGGCAAAGCCCCGAGTTATTCACATTTTGTTCATAAGTT
>JAFGVF010000026.1 GCA_016938155.1 Candidatus Cloacimonadota bacterium | reverse complement strand
GATATGTTTCTTCCAACCAAGGGTTGGCTCAATATCAATTTCCGAACTGCCATAAAATTCCGAAGTTGTAGCAACTTCTCTCATCTGATGGATATCACGGGAAACCTTGGCAATCAATTTGGTTTGTAGTTTTAATTCTGCAAGTATCTCTTTTAGTATTTCTTCGTTCATTATTATCTCCTCAGATAGTTTTTTTTAATATCTCCTCACACCATGTTCAAATTTAAGGAACCATACAGTTTTTAGTCAAATGAAATTCCTATTTATTTTCTCAAGACAATAATTATTTGCTTTATAACCTTTCTCACCATCTCCTTCTAAGACCCGGATTAGGTGTTGTTGTCGAGGGTGGTGTCACTTCAACCGGTTTATCGCTTCCGGCTTCTAAGGTAATTTGCCTAATGACATTCTCATCCAATGCTAAGCTGAAACTCTCTTTAAAACTCTTGTATTTCTCCGCTTTTACAGTCAATTCATACGACCCGACAGGCACTGCTTCGAATACGCATCTACCTGTGTTGGTATAGAATATTCCGGCTTCTCCCTTCAATTCCACAACTGCATCCGGAGGTATTACATTTACGAGTACACTCCCCGTTTGCACATCAGGATAGAAATCTTTCACAACTACTGCCTTCTTCTCCAGCAACACAGAGCGGATAATGGGAGCAACTTTAGGCATTTCAACTCTAATCTCGACCATCTGAGGTGAAAGTTTATAATCCTTAACTCCACCCTTATGCCCGGCATCATTATTCAGATACACCGTTGCCTGAGCATGTGTATTTATCGTAAGTGTAGCCCTCGCATCCTCAAGTGTATAGCTCTTTGAGGTGGGGTTGGTAATAGTTATCTGTTCTTCTATTGTATCAAAACTCTCTTTCTCCAACTTAATCGTATATGTACCCAGTGGGAAGAAGCCAGTCTTGGGTGTCTCACCGAATTTTATACCCTTAATATATACAGTTGCACCTTGTGGATTACTATCAATGGTAACGGTAGCATCCATAGCTTCAACCAGCTTATACTCAAAGGTCTGATTCCCCGATTTAATCTCAATCGAGTCTTCAATAGTCTCAAATTCGGCTAAAACGCATCTTAACAAATACTTTCCTTCCGGTGCGGTTACGCTCAGCTTCCCGCTACTGGTGCGTCCCTGTGATGTGTCATTTAGGAATATCTCCACTCCGGATGGATTAGTAGAAAACAGAACGGGAATCTGGTTCAGCATCCGCTCCCCATCCACGCTCATTTCGTAAACCGTACCGCTTTTCAGTTTAAATTCAAAGGCTTCTTTATAAGAACCATATCCGGCTTTTTTCATTACGATATAGGAGGCGTTTTCTTTCAGAGTTACAAGATATGTCCCTTCTTGGTCAATCTGAGCTACTTTAGCTGCCATATTCTCAAAATTAATGTCCTCAATCCCGCAGCGGATTACCAATAAGGCACAAAGTTTCCCCTCCGAATCATACTTCTGGTTGTCATCAAGCATTTGAAGTCCGAGATGCATTGGATTCTCTTTTATCTTTTGGGTAACCTGGAATGAAGCTCCTGTAAGAAGGCTTGATAACATTAGGATAAATACGATTATTATTATGCTTTTTTGCATTACGAACTCCTATTCAAACTGGAAATCCATGACACCCACAATCGAGCCATCTGGATTCTTCTCAGGTTGCCATGATCGCACCATTATGCGAGGTTTATTGCTATCCTTCAAGTCAAACATCAGAAACAGATATCCCTTATCGGCATAATCATCCGAATAATAGTACTGCCCAATCTGGATACCGTACATCTTACTGTCTTTACTCTCCAAGGGTTGGAACTTGTTGTCTGTGAAGCGGATATTTATAAAATCCTTTCGGGCAAATTGCTCCTTCACCCTCTGGATATACTCCTTTTTACTTACCTTTATATATTCAACTTTATCATCTCCCAACTGCTTTGTCATCGATTCGATTGTGGGATCAGGCTCTCGTTTAATCACCCTTCCGATTATTATGAGGGCATCATCTGTAAAGACATTTCGTAGGAAGGTAGTATCTTTAAGACAATAGGCAGTCTTGTATCTCTCCATGAAATCCACAATCAGGGCTTTGTTCTCTTTACTGGCATAGTTTTCATCCTTGGCATAGATATCCTCAACAGCCTTATTGGACAGGGCGAAAGTAATACCGTCAACTTTACCTTCACCATCAAAGGAGAAGTTCACACTTTCGGAGAAAGGTTCTTTTGAGCTTCTGAAACTGAACTTCATCGGGATACTCCGCACAACCCGGTATCCGTTTATATCCCAAACAGAAAGGTCGGTATTCTGAGGTATGATTACTGCATCGCCATAACCTATCAGAGCATTGAAGTCACGGAATCCCTCCACAGTGAAGAGTCTTCTCGCATTTACAGGTTCCCTGTTATTGATTGCAGAAACAATAACCCGTAATGCTTCTGCTTCTTCAGATTTTATCTCGCTTGAAAAGGTTATTGAATTTGGTCTTGTTTGAGGAGGAACTTTTTTAATGTTAACTTCCTTTAGGGCTCCGTTGAATTTCTTCCATTTTAAGCCCTGAACGGCAGTACGGATTAAACCTGCTGAAGCATGATTACTGAAGGTGGGGTCAATTTCTAACTTCAATACGGGCATGGTCTCCGCCATGCTTTTTTTCAGGGTAATACATCCCATTCCATTCGACCAGCGTTCAGAGTCTGAATAGTTAAATCCATCGAAATACTTTATCAACAAACCATCGGCAGGTTTGGCTTTATACTCTGCCGACAGGACAATCTCAACGCAGTTCGCCCCATCTTCACAATTAATCATCTCCAAATCTATTTCAATATCTTTTAATATTGTCTCAATCTTTCCAGTCAGTGCTACTCCCAGATTTCGTTCTTTTCCATCAATATAGTAAGTCATGGAGTTTTTATCCGGGTGTGTCTGAAGTAGAATAAAAGCCCAGTAGTAGTTTCTCAGGGCATCCACTCCGTTTTTCCGACCTTCGGCAAGTTCACCTTCAGTCACCAACTCAATTATCTGTGATTTCCGATCACGAAACAACTTTGTCTTATCCTCTTGCGTGATATAACGATAAACTATATACTTACTCTTCTCACGCTCCACATATATCTCAGCATTCTGTAATTCCACATTGGAATAGGTTTCCATGACACTCTTGAAATACTCTGATGCCTTCATGTCTTTTTCTTCGGTTATATTGGTGTTGCTGACCTTTACATTTGTAATAATCATAGATGCCAACTCTTCCAAGGCAGCCTGCTTGGCTTCGGTTTCCGTATCGGCAATTCCTTTTCCTACAATCAATTCTCCACTGTTTCGACTTCTCTCTAACTCTTGCGAAGTAATTGCACTCGACACCGAAAATATCAGTGTTAGTACCAGAATAAGCAGCGTATTCCTCATTTCTTTCCCCCGAATATCATATAGATTTGGACAATGAATATTATTGAAGTAATCGATTGCATTAAAGATTAATCTTGTCAAATGCTATTTGAAATATTTGCCATTCCCTCATTATTTTGAAGCCAAGTGGAAAATCAAATTTCTACCCCCAAACTAACTGAGTTCACTTTGGAGAAGGGATGCGAAAGCAGTTCTTCTGCATATCAATTATTGATATTTTAGTTTGGTTTGCTTTTCATCTATAATGCTCCTATTTTGTTCTATTCAGCAAGATACAGGTCACGCACGACCCACGCACTCATTTTGCACTGTCTTCCCACTGTGACACCGGGCGGGTAGTGGGTTCACAGTGCATTCACAGTGGGATCACAGTGCGTTGTTGATTCGGAAGCTGAAAGCAGAGTGAAAATAGCCTAACTCCGCATAAAACGCACTGTGGATTGAGCATGAACGAGTAATTGGAATAGGTAAAACATGCCCTGATGTTTAGAAAAAAGTGAAGTGAGATTCGAT
>JAFGVF010000278.1 GCA_016938155.1 Candidatus Cloacimonadota bacterium | reverse complement strand
GGTCATTGTGAGTTCCCTGTTCAATCAGTTCACCGTTCTGGAGCACATAAATCCAATCAGCTTTTCTAACAGTCGATAGCCTATGTGCAATGATGATGGTAGTACGATTCACCGCCAGTTCTTCCATAGAAGCCTGGATAAGCGACTCCGACTCAGTGTCCAGAGAAGAAGTGGCTTCATCGAAGATCAGAACCGGTGGGTTCTTGAGGAAGGCACGAGCAATAGAAACCCTTTGCTTCTGTCCGCCTGAGAGCTTCACGCCCCTCTCCCCTACTAATGTATCGAAGCCATCCGGAAGGGTCATTATGTAGTCAAGTATATTGGCCTTTTTGGCACAATCAATAAGCTCCTCTTCCGAAGCCTGGGGATTACCGTATAGGATATTGTCACGAATTGTAGTATCGAAAAGGAACACATTCTGCTGAACAATACCGATATTCTCGCGGAGTGAGTGTTGTTTTATATTCACAATATCTTTGCCGTCCAGAAGAATTGCACCCTCATCCACTTCATAAAAGCGGGGTATCAGCGAAACAAGAGTAGATTTACCTGCTCCGGACTCACCGACTATCGCTACGGTCTTACCGGCAGGGAAGGTGAGGTTGATGTTCTTCAGAACAATATTGGCTGTGTTAGCATATTGAAAAGAGACATTTTTAAATATCAGTTCACCCTTCACATTTACCATGTTAACCGCATTGGGAGTATCTTTGATGTCCGGATCAATATCCAGAATTTCAATGAATCGTTCGAATGCCGTTTCACCCTGTTGAAACTGCTCTACAAAGTTAATCAATCTCTTAATGGGATCAAGCATGAAATTGAGATAAAGGATGAAGCTGATAAGGTCGGCAGAGTCAATCCGTCCTTTTATGATAAGCCATGTACCCCCTGCAACAACAGTTCCATAGTAGATATCGGTAAGAAAATTCATACCCGTGAAGAAGGTTGCCATTTTGGTGTACATCCGTTCTTTAGCTCGACGAAAGAGGCTGTTTACTTCGCCGAATTTGGCAATTTCCATCTCCTCATTGGCAAAGGATTTTACTTCTCTAATCCCGACTACTGAGTTTTCAACACTGCTGTTCATATCGGCAATACTCTTTCTCACATCCCTGAAACCTGATTTCATTCTAATACCGAAGGTAAGACCCCATGTAATCAACATCGGCAACGGAATCATTGAAATCCATGCTAACTGAGCATTGAAAGTAAACATGAAGATAAAAGAACCGATAATCATGAAAGTAGAGATAAGCAGGTCTTCCGGACCGTGATGAGCAACTTCCGAAATCATGTTTAAATCGTTCGTGATTCTGGACATGATATGACCAGTTTTCGTGTTGTCGAAATAGGTGAAAGAGAGTTTTTGCAGATGCTGGAAGATATGAGTTCGCATATCGGCTTCCATTCTGACACCGAGGATATGTCCCCACTTCACGCGGATAAAATTAAAAGCAGCCCGTAGCACCCAAACACCTGTCATGATGGCAAAGGCAATTATAATCAGATTAATGTCTTTATCAGGGATATACACCTTCAAAAGCTTACGCGTAACTACCGGGAAGATGATTCCCAGAAAAGAGCTTGCAATAGCAGCAAACAGGTCGAGAAAGAATAGATGTCGATGCGGTTTGTAATAAGAAATAAAGCGTTTTAACATTGCTTGCCGAGTTCCTCAATAATAATTTCGAGTACCCTGTCTGAATAGTCTATGGAATGAACAACAATGTCGGGTTTTAAGCCTTTAAACAGGACAAGTGTAAGTTTATCCGTATTCTTTTTATCAGCCAGAAGTATCTCTTTTCCTTGTTCCTTTATTTTCGACAGGGTTTCAGGGTCAAGGAATACCGTTAGAGGAATTTGTGAAAGCCTCTTTTCAATTGCCGTAAATGTTTCATCATTAATCAATTCATACTCCCTGCTGCATCGCAGGGCAATTCTAAGACCCAATCCAACGGCAAAGCCATGAGGAATCTTGTATTTGTAAATTGATTCAATCAGATGCCCAAAAGTGTGCCCCAGATTCAGTTTTCTCCGGTCTCCTCTATCTGAAAGGTCATTAATACAAATCTTAAGCTTAGCATGAACAGAAGTCAGAATCAGTTTCATGGACAAACCATCGGTAAAAATCTGTCTGCCTAGTTTGACATTGTCGTCAATAAACGAAATCTTGAGCAGTTCAAACAAGCCGTTATGCTTTTCTGTGTAGGGAAGTGTTTGAAGAAACTCAGGGTTGTAAAAGACCTTTTCTGCCGGATAGAAAGTGCCGATTTCGTTCTTCGTACCCTCAAAATTGACAGCAGTTTTACCGCCTATTGCCGCATCAGCCATAGCAATTACCGTTGTAGGAATTAACCAGAGTCGTGTTCCCCTCTTATAAATTGATGCTACGAATGAGGCTATATCGGTAGTTATTCCCCCTCCGATACCGCATACAATAGTAGAGCGGTTTACTCCGAGCTGATGAAATTGAGTGATAAGGGTCTGAGCGTGTGCAAATGATTTAATCTCTTCTGTTGCATGAACAGGGATAATCCGTTGATCTGCAAAGCCAGAAAGAAGGGATGGATTCAGGTTCAGCACCTTTTTATCAATAACAAATACAATCTCCTTCTCGCCGAGAAGGAGATTGTGAAGTTCTTTCGAATCTGTTTCGATAATCTCTGTTTGGAAACAGAGAGGTTTAAACATGAATGAATTACTCATCAACGAATAATGGCAATCTTACCACGGGCAAATCCGTCTTCGGAAGAAGTGACAAAGAAATAGATGCCGGAACTGCACTTCTTCCCTGCTTCATTATTGCCATCCCAGACAAAGAGACCTTGATTTTCTATTTTCAGAATCCGAACCAAATCGCCGGCAGTGTCATAAATATAGCATTCCTTAACGCCGTTGGGGAATCCAATATCGAAACCTGAATCATCAATATTGGCAATGGTGATAGATTGCCCTAAATCAGGTTTGTAAGGATTAGGAAATGCTTTAACCGATAAAAACTCTTTCTGGTTATTGATCGTTTTACCAATTACCATGGAGTTTAATCCTTCCGGTGTTCCTATAAACAGTTTCCCGCTATCAGGGTCATGTCCAAAAGCTGTTATTACATCGGAGAGTAAAGGATAATCTGCTGTTGTGAAATTAGTAAACCTTTCGG
>JAFGVF010000025.1 GCA_016938155.1 Candidatus Cloacimonadota bacterium | reverse complement strand
GAAGTACTGTATTAAATTTCCCGATTGTCGTTAATTCATCTGCTTCAACCGGAGATAACGCCAATTTCAATCTGGCAATGACCGGAACAGGTTACTCCAACAATGATACTTTCGGGTTAGCAATCGGCATAGTATCTGAAGACTTTGAAAGTGGTGATTTCAGCGGAATGAGCTGGTATTTCAACGGCAATGTTAACTGGTTAGTAACTTCAACATCACCGTATGAAGGAGCTTATTCAGCTACAAATGGTGATATAACTGATTCTCAATCTTCAGGTTTACTTATTGATATGAATGTTACTTCTGCGGGAACAATCAGTTTCTATCGCAGTGTTTCATCAGAATCAAATTATGATTATCTGAACTTCTATATTGATGATACATTACAAGAACGCTGGAGCGGTACGGTTGCATGGAGCCAGGTGAGTTATGCAGTTTCAGCCGGAGCACATACTTTCAAATGGATTTATTCAAAGGATAGCAGTGTTTCCACTGGTTCCGATTGTGCTTGGGTTGATGGGATAATCTTCCCCCCCTGCACGATTGTCGTTCCCGAACCGAATATTGGTGTAAACCCAACATCCTTAGATTTTGGTAATGTTGCAGTTGGCACAACAGCAGAAGAAACCTTTACAATTATCAATAGCGGTACAGGAGCTATGTCAGGAACGATCGTGACTCCTGAAGGTTATACGGTACAGGAGATTACTACTCGTTCTAAGGAATATACCTTTGAAAGAACCGAAAGAAATACCATTACCTATAATATTGCCGGTTCTTCTTCAAAAAACTTCAGAGTATTATTTGCACCAACGGCTTTAGCCTGTTATAATTTTAATATTACAATAAACTCCAATGATCCTGATACTCCTGTTTACAATCTTCCTGTATCGGGTTGCGGTTCAACTATCGAAGCCAGCGTTAATCCTACTTCCATCACCGGAAGTTTGAATATCGGGCAATCAACAAATAGAACTCTGACCTTAACAAACTCAGGCGATATGGAGATGACTTACTCCGTTTCTATTGCAGATGTCTCCCGAAGTGCAGGAGGACCTGATACCTTCGGTTATACCTGGATTGACAGCAATGAACCTGATGGGCCTGATTTTAATTGGATAACTCCTAATACAACGAATGAGATAACAGGACTCACAGACGATGCAGCAGGAACAGCTTCTCCTATTGGATTCAGCTTCCCCTTCTATGGAACTGATTACACATCATTGTATATCAATGCAAACGGAATGATAACATTCGGAGCAGGTTCAGGTTCGTTATCAAACACAGCCTTACCATCAAATGGTACACCAAATAATATGATTGCCTGGTTCTGGGATGATATGAATCCAAGTTCATCAAACTATACCGGACACATATATTATCAAAATGGAACAGTACAGGGACTCAATGCTCTCATTATTACATTCCTTGATTACATTGAATACGGTGGAGCAGCCACACCAGCAAATTGCGTTCAAGCACAAGTAATCCTGTTTGAAAATGGTAATATCAGAATTCAATACGACTATGTAGGCACTTCCTTAGACCTAACATCTGAAACAATTGGAATCGAAAATGCTGATGGTACTGATGGACTCCAGGTTGCATACAACACGACAGGGGTAAATATCACTAATGACTATGTAGTAGACTTCCTGATAGCTGAAACAACACCTTCCTGGCTAACTGTTAGTCCCACAACCGGAACTGTTGGGGCAAATGCCGATACTTCACTTTCAGTAACCTTAGATGCAACCGGATTAGAAGCCGGAACATATTCCAAGAATATCCTGATTGCTACCAATGACCCTGTTGAACCTGTCTTGGCTGTACCAGTAACCATTTCGGTAGGACTTACAGGCGATCCAGCAATCAGTATAAGCACTTCTACCCTCTCCTTCGGAAATGTAAGTGTTGGTTCACCGAGTGTATTACCGTTTACAATAACAAATACTGGTGGAGCAGTATTAACAGGAAACATTGTAACTCCATTCGCCTATACTGTCGCTTTGGCTGCCCGTTACGAATTGCAAACAAACCCGAAGGAATCAACTACCTCAATGTTTAGCCAATCCAGCCTAAATGAGAGGAATAGTCTTGGATATTCTGTTAATCCCGGGCAGACAAATACCTACAACATCACTTTTGCTCCAACTGCAGCAATTACTTATAGCGGAAATATATCAATTACATCAAATGACCCTACTCACCCAAGTAACTATATTTCAGTTTCAGGTACTGGTGTGCTTGTAGATATAAATGTAACACCTACAAGCGTTTCGGTAGAAAGTTCCATTGAAACGACAATTGACCGAACAATTCAAATTGCCAATACCGGGAATGCTCCTCTTAACTACAGCATAAATCTTACTGACCCATCCAGAGGTTCAGGAGGACCGGATACTTTTGGTTACACATGGATTGACAGCAATGACCCTAATGGTCCTACCTATGCCTGGGTTGATATTGCTACAACAGGGACAGCATTAACGCTTTCTGATGATTCGTACCAACAAGTAACATTACCGTTTACTTTCAATTTCTATGGAAATGATTATACTTCTATGTTTGTCAATTCCAACGGTTTCCTCTCCTTCGGAACAGGGAGTACTTCATATAGTGACACAACAATTCCGACAACAGCAGTTCCTAATAACATGATTTGCCCTCTTTGGGATGATTTGAAGCCTGCAGGGACAACCTGGGGTAATGTCTATACTCAAACAGTTAGCGGGAATTATGTTGTTCAATTTGAAGCTGTTTCGCATTATAATAGTTCTACTCCCACAGACCCTGTTACTTTTGAAGTAATTCTCTATCCAAACGGGAATATAAAGTTCCAGTATGAGACAATAGGAACTGAAACAGATCATCATATCGGTATTGAAAATAGTGATGGCACAGTCGGACTTCAAGTTGCTGCCAGCGGATATGCTACCAATGGACTTGCAGTTGATATTATTATCGCCAGCACTACCGAATGGATAGTTTGTGATACAGCAAGTGGAACGGTCAATGGTGGTTCTTCGCAGAATGTAACCCTGACATTTGATACAAATGGACTCGAATATGGTACTTATCAGAAAAACATGGTAATCACAAGTAATGACCCTGATGAAGCTACTGTTACTATTCCATGTACACTGGTTTATTCTGCAACTCAAACTCCGACTATCTCTATCAGTGATGCCTCTTTTGCCTTCGGAAGCATTGCTGTGGGTAGTAGTTCTACAGAAACTCTGACTATTACAAATGTAGGAGGAGCTACTTTAATTGGTTCTATCTCCACTCCACCCGGATATATTGCCTCCTTAGTTACAAAACAAGCTTTAAGAAACACTCTTAACTTCAACCTTACTGCCGGAAACAGTGTGATGTATGATATAATATTTACACCAACTTCAGCATCAACATATAACGGGAATATTGCTATCAATAGCAATGATGCAAGTAATCCCTCTCAGATCGTTTCTGTTACCGGAAACGGTTATATACCTGCAGATATTGCTATTGATCCTTCCAGCTTCACATTCTCAGTTGGAACGGATGCTACATCAACACAGAACCTGACAATATCCAATACAGGTGGACAGGCATTATCATATACAATCGCTCCTGAAGCGAGCTCAGGTGTATTGTTAGATGAGAACTTTGATACCGGCTTACCGGGTGATTGGCAGATTGTTGATGCAGGTACTTCTACCGATACTTGGCAGAATATCGCTAATTACGGTGGAACAAATTCAATTGACGGAACATCATTCATGTTTGTTGATAGTGATGCTGCCGGGAGCGGAGTAACTGTTGATGAGCAATTGATTACTCCTACTGTAAGTTGTTCAGGTGTTCAAGCTCTTTATCTTGACTTTGACCACTTCTTCCAGTTCTATAGTTCAGGTGGGGCTGAAAAGGCGGAAGTTGATGTTTGGGATGGTTCAACCTGGCAGAATGTTCTCTCAATGACTTCTGCTAATGTAGGAAGCTGGACAACACCCGACCATCAAAATATCGAGATTACTGATTATGCCAACAGTGAGCTTAGAGTAAGATTCCATTATTATGATGCCGATTATGACTGGTTCTGGGCAGTTGATAATGTAACAATCACAGCAACAGGCGGTTCAGGTAGCTGGTTAAGCCTAAATGGTACTGATTCTGTTAGTGGAACAATCCCTGCAAGCAGTATCAATGTTGTAGCCTTTAATGTCGATACTACCGGCATGACTGAGGGTGTTTATGCAAAGAATGTTATTCTCACCAGCAACGACCCTGACGAGAACTCACTTATTATTCCGGTAAGTTTAACAGTCACAGGAGCAGAAAATCAACCGTCATGGGAAGATGATGTTGTAATTTATCCTAATAATACAGCAACTATCTATTGCGAAGTCAGTATCGACGGAATCCCTGCTTCTACAGGGGATTTATTGGGTGCTTTCGTTAATGGTGAATGCCGAGGTTTCGGTAGTATTACTCTTATAACAAGAGACGCTGCTTTTGCTACTCTTGTGATCCAATCAGCAGGCAGCTCTGAGACTGTTTACTTCCAGTTGTATGATGCATCTGAAGACATTGTTTATGATGTTGAGACTACTTGTCAGATTACACCCGGAGTTGTAATAGGTGGTGCAGGAGTACCGCAGGTTATAAATGCTACAACCTCTATAGCCACTCCACAGGACTTACAGATTTCAGTGGTTGGAAGTACAATAAATTTAACTTGGACAGCAGTACCTTCTGCAACCGGTTACAATGTTTATTCCTCATCTCAACCGAATATATGGACAGGTATTACTCCTGTTAATGTAATGACTAATTCCTGGAGTACAACAGCTACCGAGAAATTGTTCTTCAAAGTAACTGCCGTAAAAGAAGCAGTTACAAGATAATAATCATTTACTGACAGACCCTCATAACTGAGGGTCTGTCTTCATATTAAGCTAATGTAACATTCCTAATTTCATCAGTTAAACACATAACTTTTATAAAAAACTTGACATGCCAATAATCTATAAATGTTATTGAAATGTAGAGTAATACATCAACTAGTGTTACAATATGGTTGTGAATAGATAAAGAATAAAAAAGAGAGGTTTCAAATGAAGAAATATCTATTTTTATCAGTGTTATTGCTAATAGCAATATTACCGATTTTTGCTCAACACACATTAATTATCGGTTTCTTGGACTCAGATGGAAACGAACCTACTTGGGCTGATTTGGATTGGACAGTAGTTCGCCCCGATTATCCAACACAAATCCTAACACCCCAAACTTCTTTAAACACATATTGGGCAACTGCAGCTGAAACCGGTATGGGTTTCCCAATGGTCGGTTTTCAGATTGAAGATTTTAATAATCTTGGTACTCCTTGGGCACCAGGTCAGGTAGTAGATGTCCATATTCAGAAAATATCTGATGGTGATTATCTTGATTTAAGTTATACTCTAACAAGTGGTGACCCTGATCTTTGGGATTGGAATCTAATCCCAATTATAATGACTCCACCTGTTCCCGTCCCGCCACAGCCGGCTAATGTAATCTATCCTGCTGATGTGCAAGTAGATATCCCACTCAATTTAACTCTTGCTTGGAGTCTGGTCGGAAGTGTTGATGGTTACTATCTTTCTTTTGGTACAGATAATCCACCTACCAATATGATAAGCATGACAGATGTAGGAGTTGTAACTACTTATGATATGACCGGATTAACTGCAAATACTATGTACTATTGGCAGATTATACCCTTTAATGCACAAGGAAATGCTGTGAATTGTCCGGTTTGGTCATTTACTACTCTTAGTATCCCACCAAACAGTGCAGTACTGGTTTCTCCGGTGGATGCTTCAATTGACTTATCCGTTACTCCAGTGTTACGCTGGCAATCAGGTGGAAACTTCCCTGATGGTTACAAAGTCAATTTCGGGACTGATAACCCGCCAACTAACATGATCAACAATTTAGATGTTAATATGGCAACAGAATATGCCATAACTTCACCTCTAAATTTTGATACTCAATATTTTTGGCAAATTGTACCATATAATGTTATCGGTGATGCTCCAAACTGTCCTGTATGGTCATTTACAACAAGGCTTGACGGTATTGTTACAATAGGCACCGGAATGAATACAAACACTCATCTGCCAATTGAAACAGGTGCTGCATATTCATATACCCAGAGCATTTATTATCCTGAAGAGTTTGGAACTGCAGGTTTGATATCTACTCTTTCCTATTATTATAACGGTGCTTTTGATTTATCTAACAGTAACAATTGGAATGTATATATGGGATTGACTGATGTAGATTCTTTTACTGGTAACAGTTCTTGGATTCCAATATCAGAATTAACTATGGTTTTTAGCGGAGTTATCCCTTTACAGACCGGAGCAGGTTGGATAGAATTACAGTTAAATCAGGATTTCTTCTATGATGGAGTGTCTAATCTTGTTATCGCTGTTGATGAAAATCAAGCTAACAACGGCTCACCCTCAGAAGAATTCTATTGCACAACGACAAGCAATACTCGAAGTATTCATTATTTTACAAGTGTTTCAAACATTAATCCCGCAACACCTCCCACAGCAACCGGAACTTCAGCTAATATCCCAAATGTAAGAATGGATATGATGACTCTCGGTAATTTCCCATATGTAATTATCGACACTACCGATATTGAGTTTGGTGTTCAGGATGTAAATACAACATCAGTTTCTGAGATTATCGAAATTACAAATCTTGGCTTTGCCGATGCAATCATTGATCCTATGATTTCACTCTCAGGTGTTGATGCAGATCAATTTGTTCTTACCGATAACAATACTTATCCATTGACTGTTTCTCAATTCGGTGTTGCTACAGTTGAATGTAGTTTCAACCCAACAACCGAGGGGCATAAAGAAGCTCTTATCACTATAACCGACAATGTTACCAGGGAAGTTCATCAAATACCTCTACACGGATATGCATATCTTGTAGACGGCAATGACACCTCTGATATGGCAACAGATGTATCAGATATAGCAATGGACAATATCGAAATTTCTGCAATAATCATGCCTGATACAGATGTAGATTGGTATGTTTTCTGGCAGACAGGTCCTGCTCATGTTGAAATGCATACAGAAAACCAATTCGGTTCTACAGTTGACCTTTATGCAAGTTTCTTCGGACCATACAGCAATTTAGGTTTAACAGTGAGTGAAGTAACTCCATTAGCAGTTGATGATAACAGTTTTGATGCCCTCAATCCTGAGATTGTCTATGATATAACTGATTCAGGTTACTACTATTTAAAGATTGAAACTTCTACAATGGATAGAACTGAACGCTGGGACACAAAAGATTATGTGCTCCACATTGACAGACCTTTCACCATTCCTCCAGCTGCTTTACCTCCAACAGGATTGCAGGCAGACATCACTTTCCAGGGAATCACTTTGATGTGGGATGCTCCTGTACCTGCAACACGTCAGGTTATGGGTTATAATGTTTACAGAGATGATGTTATGCTTAATACTGAGACAGTTACTACATTGCTGTATCGTGACCCACTAAGCAACTTGGTTTTTGATCAAACTTATGATTACTATGTAACAGCATTGTATGATGTTCCTCTTGCAGAGTCAGCACCAAGTAATACTATTACTGAGACATTCACATTTATAGCTCCTCCGCTCATTGCTGAAGAGTTTGACACTTATGCAAACTTTGCAACAGAATTCGGTTATTGGACATCACTTGATGAAGATGGAGAAAATACCCAAACTCTGGATAATGGTGTTGATTTTACTGGAGAAGGTACACCAATGGCTTTCATGATTTTTAATCCTACTGCCACAACACCTTCTCTTCAGAATGCTGATGCTTTAAGCGGTACAAAATACGCTGCTTGTTTTGCTGCTACTACAGGTATGAATGATGACTGGTTAATCTCTCCTCGTATCCAAACAAGTGATGATGCTATCAATTTATCATTCTATGCCCGTTCATATACAACCGAATTCGGTATGGAACAGTTTGAAATTGGCATCTCTAATGGTAGCGTTGATCCTGCTGATTTCACAATCATCAGCGGTGACCAACCAATTGATGTTCCATTATCATGGACACATTTTGTCCAAGACTTGTCTGCTTATTCCGGTGATGAGATAAGAATCGGAATCCATTGCGTTTCTAATCAGACAATGTTCATGATGTTGGATGACCTAATGGTTATGAATGAGAATGGTGCTTTGGATAACGAAGGTCAACCTACTCTTCCCGAAACCACTATGTTAAATGGAAACTACCCCAATCCTTTCAATCCTGAAACTACCATCAGTTTTAGTTTGAAGGACAATGCTAATGTTACTATTGATATTTTCAATATCAAGGGTCAGCAGGTCGCCAGAATTGCTGAAGGCAACTTTGCAGCAGGAACTCATAACATTCTTTGGAAAGGAAACGATTCTCAGGGGAGAAAAGTCTCTAGCGGTATTTATTTCTACAAAATGCATACTGACAATTATACCAAAACTAAGAAGATGATTCTGATGAAGTAATCTTCATATAACCTATAAGCCCTCCAATCGGAGGGCTTTTTTTATAACTCATAATACGCTCAGTTGCTACACTTGAAAACTCCCAAGTAATACCCGTTTGTTTGGTAAGAAAAGGTTAGTTATCAATAAAGTTTGCATAAACTTCTTCTAAAATTTCTACATGCTACTGATACTGACCACATATTGATTACACAGTTTTCTGCTCAATATTTAGTAGAGTTCTAAAAATT
>JAFGVF010000277.1 GCA_016938155.1 Candidatus Cloacimonadota bacterium | reverse complement strand
GTCAAAAGAAATGGTTGTTTCAGGATTGAAAGGGTTAGGGTAGGCATTATGAAGCATTGTAGATACAACCGGCTGAATATCACAATCATCATTGGCAACAATTGTGAATCCTTTGCTTCCGGTTCTTTCCATATCTCCACGGAAAACAATGCAGTTATCATTCCCTAAAGAGTACTTAAGGTCAATATCAAACATACTGTATTGGTCAGGGAAAACAATATCCATGTGTCCATCACTGTCGAGGTCGCCTATTGCCGGACTCACTTTGATCGAACTATCGAATATCATCGGGAAATTAATGCTTTCGCGTCCGTGCATATCGATTCCATGAAGAACACCGTTACTATCTCCGAAAATAATTGTTGCATTTCCGGCTCCATTCAGACCGGCAAGGATGGGTGAGGATTCGACTGTAACATCCAGAGCAACAGGGAAACTTGGAATATCGTTACCTTGAGCATCCATTACATAAACTGTTCCGGCACTTGTAATAATTACTATCTGAATTTCATTAATAAGGAAGTTAACTTCACCGACTACAGCAACAGTCTTGAGTTGATTATCAAGTGTTCTTTCAAAGATTACAGAACCGTCATCATCATATACATGGAGTACATTACTTGTTGTAGATGGAACTATTATCTCCATATTTGGATCATCGTCCAACTGAGCCAATGTAGCACCTGCCAGTGAATAATTGGAATAGTTAACAGGAAATCCCGGAATATCCTGTCCGGTAGTGGGATTTATCACATGCAACATTGAGGTTGTAGTAGTTATCACAATTTCCTGGATACCGTCATTATTAATATCACCAACTGCACTTGGAGCCAGTGTTGCACCTTCGATCTGGAGAGGATACATGTCATCATAAACTGTTCCATCACTGTTCAGTACAACTATTTCACGAGCTTGAGAAACAACGATAATCTCTTTGGAACCGTTATTATCTATATCGGCAATAATCGGGTTTGAACGGGTAGAACCGATGTTTGTATAGGGAGCAAAGAAGTTTGCACCTTGATAGTTCAGGCAATGGATTTCACCGCTTTGACGGCATGCGACTATTTCCAATGTACCGTTATTGTCTAAGTCTGAAATTGCCAGAGAACTTGTGATTGTGCCACCCAAACTGACTGGGAAAGTACCAGGCATATATTGTGAGCCATCTGCATTAAGTGCATCAACAGCTCCCTCAGGTCTTGTGAATACAACTTCATTTGTGCCGTTGTTATCAAGGTCCACAATCAATGGGGAAGAGGAGGAAGCACCTCCGATGTTTACTGGCCAATCAGCATGAATTAGTGAAAGGTCAAGATTGATATGTCGGGTTATTGAGTAGGGCCAGGCAGTATCCTGATTTGCTGTTATTGTTAAATTTAAAGGTATATTGTCAGGAGATAAATCAGAGGCGGTTGTGATGATATATTTATCATTATGGTTGGAAATTGAAGAACCACCGGCAATTGTCCCGAAATTACTTGTTTCGTTTGATATGGATACTCCGGCAATAGGGCTACTAAGTGTCGCTGTGACATTATAAGCTGTTGCCCAGGTATAGAAAGTAGGAGTTACGGCACCGAAATACATCATATTGTTCAACTGAACCGTCATTTCAATTGTTTCACCGGGATTAGGAACACCATCTCCATCCCCATTTGTTTCTGATATTGTTACTTCTTCAACCAGAATATTGGGTAAAACATCATAATAAGCTGCTGCAAGGGCATTTACTCTTCCTGCTCCCAGAAGAAATTGTTGAGTCTCTATATTGGCAAATTCCATATTCATCGGGTAAATATCATCTGCTGTTTCTTCGATTCTGGCTCGTAATTGAGCAGGAGTTAGATTAGGGTGTACAGATTTAACTAAAGCAGCAATACCGGCAACGATTGGAGATGCCATGGAAGTACCGTCTAAAGATTCATACCAAGTTGACCCGTAATAAGTTGAATAGATACCGGCTCCGGGAGCACTGATATCAATCGGGACTCCATAGTCTGAAAAACTTGCCTTAGAATCACTGCTGTTTGTAGCAGCAACACAAAATGTCTCCGGAATATCTCCCGGGGCATCACGATAAGTTGCGTTATGCTCTGTGTTATCATTACCGGCAGCAGCTACAACAAGCATTCCCTGAGCTGTGCAATACTGGATGATCTGGCGATATTCATTAAACCAATAGTCATTTGGTTCCTGTCCACCCCAGCTTGCATTACCGATATCGCAACCAAGGTCGGCAAAATATTGTAACATGGCATAACCATAAGCAACAGTACTACCTGATTCATTATCTGGTCGTCCACTGCAAACTGCAAGCTTAACGCTGAAACCGGGACCGGCAACACCAATACCGTTATCTCCAACTGCTGAAACACAACCTGCAACATGTGTTCCATGCTCATTCTCCGGATAAGCCTGATGTGGATTATTGTCGTTCATAGCAAAATCCCAACCGATAACATCGTCAACTTTACCGTTCTGGTCATTATCAAGACCATCTCCACCGTATATCTCTCCGTTATCCCAGTCAATCACAATGCCTGGAAGTTCAGCTTCGTTTATGTAGATATTATCTCTTAAGTCAGGATGATTCCAATAGACACCGGAGTCGGAGATACCAACTACGATATCTTCCGAACCACGACCGAATTCCCATGCCTCGTCAGTATGAGTAATCGGAATATAGTACTGGAAATGGTAATCTTGGTCGTTTGGTACATACCTTTCTCTCATGATCACATCGTACTGAGCATAATTAATATTCGGGTCACTGTTCAAGTCAACTAGAGCATCTTCAATCAGAGAGTTATCAGAGAGTCTTATCTCATAAATGCATTGAATATACTGTCCATTATCGTTCCAATTCTTATCTTTAGGGTTATATAACTGCTTCATATCTATAAACTTGTATTGCTCTGCAAGTTTATCAAAGGACTCCATACCGGTTACTACTGTGCCATTTCCTGAAAGGGAAAACTCGATTATTCCATCCATATTGCCCACGGATTCCATCTTAAAATTGGCGTGAATAATATTATCGTAATAGCGTCCCTTTTCAAATGGAACAAAAGCCATTAAGCTTGTGATTAGTACAAACAAAACGGCTATCGAAAGTACTCTTTTCATATTATCTCCTCTCGTTATTTTAAATCAATCGTTAATCATATATTTATACAGACTATAAATCCTGCTTAAAGTGATGTTTGTCAAGAAAGAAAATGATACTCTTTGAGAATGACGCGGGTATAAACAACAAAATACGATATAATCTTCTACTTGCTATTACAAAAAACCCCGCTTTTCAGCGGGGTAAATCAGGTTCAGCTTCTGTTTGTCGCTAAGTATCGTTTAACGACATACCATTTCTGTTCCAGCTTGTCTTAAGGACAGCTTTCCTCAAACAGTTGATCTCAGAGCTTGCATATCAGTACACATCTTCAGGAGGTTAGTAACTCTCTGAAATGAATCAATCTGCTGTTAAAGTAAGCACTAAATTCTTGTCTCGTGAGGATCTTTTTCTTTCATTGAACTGTTTCATTCAACGCTTACTCTACCGCACAAGGATTGCTATCCATTTTGTAACTCTTCTCAACTATGAGATACTTATATATATTAACCCCTTCAGACACTTCTCCAAATTATATCCTCTCATTTTTCATCCTATTATCCTGTTTGCTTCAGGTTGAAAGTACAGGATGATTATATAAAAGCTCTAAACAGGACATAACTGCACTTGTTTTATTTGTGTAACTCATCCATAAAAGCCTCATTTTCCATTCTCAATGTCAGGAATTTCAGCAGTTATTATCCCTTTATGCCCCGCTATGAGACAATGGAAAAAATGTAGAAAAAGTTATGAACAAATTGTGGATAACTTTAGCCTATCCCAGGGAGGGTCTAGGGAGGCTCTAGGGAGATT
>JAFGVF010000276.1 GCA_016938155.1 Candidatus Cloacimonadota bacterium | reverse complement strand
TTTTGCGTCAAAATTGAAAGTCAATGTCGTGATTAACTAAATAGCTTCTTTCTCTTACTTTGTAATCGGAATTATGGGACAGCCCCAGGGGCAGGGGAAGGGCGGGGGAGACCCAAGGGTGCTTAGGCATTTGCCAGACGACTGCCAGGCAGGAACTGTAAGGTATTTGATGCAAACTACACCTTTTCCATCCTATTCATCAATACGCATTTTTCCCACTGTGTTCCCACTGCTCAGTCACTGCCCACCCACTGTTTCAGTGGGTTGACAGTGGAGAAGCAGTGACTGAGCAGTGAGAAAACAGTGAGGAGTTGAACAGCGGGGTATGAGAGCAGTTTACAAGCCATGAAATAGCCGAACTCCGCATAAAACGCACTGTAGATTGTTCTTAAGGGTTAATTTGAGTTACAAGGAAGGTATAACGGTAAAAGGAAGTTTGTCAGAGTTGATAACCTTGTATGCAAAAAAAGCCCTCTTGTGGAGGGCTTTTAAACAAAAAATAGAGAGCTATTTAATTAATAACCCTTTTTTAACGGCTATCTTTGAATCAGTGCTTAGTTTAATGAAATACACACCGTTAGGCATTGTTTCTTGTGAGCCGAAATCATTCAATAAAATGGTGTGCTCTCCACCGGGGACATATCCTTGATACTCACTGTAAACAACCTGTCCCTTCACATTGAATATCTGGAGTTTTACTTCTGATGTAGCATCATTCTTGTAGTTAATCTCCAGATTATTGTAGAAAGGATTTGGAGCAATGCTCATCGTTAGATCTTTGATAGGCATCACGGTATTCTCATCATTATCGGTATATTCAGGCGAAGAATAGAAATATGAATCAGAAAAGGAATAGATAGTTCTTACTCGTATGGAGGTGTAATTAACATAAGACGGCAAGATATAGCTTTCACCTGTTGTTGCCTGAAAGGCACCTCCATCAACGCATATTCTGTAACCTCTGATAGTGAAATCTGTTTCCGGTGCATCCCAAGATAAATGGACTCCATCTGCTTGCTCACTACCGACTAGATTAGTAGGTGGTGGACAAAGTGGGTAGAGTGTTAAATCCCAGCCTAAGTCTTGCAGGATACCCATAACAATAGGAGATGGTAACCGCGTAGTCTGTCCATAAGAGCTTGTGGGGACACCTGAGGCATTTTCTGTGTTCTGATACTCCTCCATGGAAAGTCGTGCCGTTCTTGCAAGATTAAATTCCGCTGCATACAAAGCGGGTGTTTGCAGCATATTACATTCAACTCCTCGAGAGCCGAAGTACCAGATATCACCACCGGTTAAGAGTGAAGCAAGTTCCAGAGAAGGATTGGCAACAAATGTTGGGTCAGTAAGAAATTGAGCCATTGGAGTAGATATAAAAGTATCATAAACAGTCGGCATTCCCTCCATATCCTCCCAAGTGAAGGAAGTTGTCAGTCCCAAAATACCCGGATTAAGCATTCCATAAGAACCGTATCCCTGAGAAACATAAAAAGAACTCATATACCCTAAAGCATAAGGTACGGCTTTGAAAATTTGCGAAACAAAGTCCATGCTGTTGGCAGGGCAGTTACCATCTAAACCATAATACCAGTTCTCGTTACTGTTCAGAAAGAAATCTACATCGGCTTCTTCTTCAATATCCTCATAACCTCCCAGCTTTCTGGCTAGAGAGGTAGGATACCATACATCAGGGTAATTTGCTCCACCGAAATTACGAGCCAGGTTTGGAATTGTTATAATAGTAAAATTGCTAAGGGGTACAAACTGGGCATGGATTCGAAGAGGATAGCTGTCATCCACGATTGTGGACCAGATGGCACATCCCGCTTCAAAGGCTGCTTCCTGCTCAACAGTAAAGCCGGAATAAGTAATATCAAATTGTAACGACCAAAGCCCGACAAAAGAAATCAGAAACAAAAACATAGTTAATGTTTTCATACAATCCTCCATATCATTATTTTAAGAGATAGTTTCTTTAGTAAAATATTAATTCATATTATTGAGAGATTATTTACTTGGCAAGTTATATTCTGTTTTAAGTGACTTTCTTTCAGTTTCTTAGAAACAGGAAAACGGCTCAGGGTTATTGAAATCAATATTGCAGTACTATCTGTTCAGGGTATAATTTCTACATTTACACGAATATGATTTCCCTAAATCTCTTGCGTTTCACTTGATTCTGCGATACCCTACCAATGCCTTTTCCATGAGAGCAATGACTCAGCTATTCTAACGGCAATTTATAAGCAAAAACAGAACTCTTTTGTAGGTTTCTGATGCACTACATTCAGTAAATGTGCTGTGAATATAATTATTGTCAGAGGCTATAATATAGTGTTTAATCAGATAAACAGATTAGATTATCTAAGTAAATTGACAGAAAAAAGCAACTCTAATTTATTGCTGTCAACAGAATAATGAGAAGAAACAGATGAAACAAGATGTATAGTAATATAGACAGGAGGAAAAATGTCTGAAATTATAAGTGTTTATGGTCGTGAAATCCTTGATTCACGCGGTAACCCGACCGTTGAGGTTGAGGTTATGCTAAGTAATGGTATAGTTGCAAGAGCGGGTGTGCCAAGTGGAGCTTCCACCGGCGAATATGAGGCTGTAGAGCTTCGTGACGGTGATGTTAACAGGTATGGTGGTAAGGGTGTTTTGAAGGCGATAGAGAATGTAAACAGCATAATAGCTCCGGAGATAATCGGATTTGATGTAACGGAACAGGCTGCTATCGACCAACTGATGATAGAACTTGATGGCACCGAAAACAAATCTAAACTGGGTGCAAATGCAATGTTGGGAGTTTCGATGGCAGTTGCACGAGCAGCTTCATTTGAACTTGATATTCCCTTATATCGTTATCTTGGCGGACCAAACTCCCGGGTTCTGCCGATTCCGATGTCCAACATAATCAATGGTGGTTCGCATGCTGATAACAATGTTGATTTACAGGAATTCATGGTAATGCCGGTTGGTGCCGAATCATTCCGTGAGGGATTGAGAATGAACACGGAGATATTCCATGCTTTGAAAGGCTATCTTAAAAAGAAAGGATACTCAACAGCTGTTGGTGATGAAGGTGGCTTTGCTCCTGACCTTAAGTCCAACGAAGAAGCTTTGCAGGTTATAGTAAAGGCAATCGAACTTGCTGGATACAGACCCGGAGTTGATGTGATGATTGCCCTTGATCCTGCTGCAAGCGAATTCTATAAAAATGGCAAGTATGTGCTTGCTTCTGAAAACAGAACTCTCAATTCAGATGAGATGATTGCTTATTGGGAGGAGATGGTCGCAAAATATCCCATAATCTCAATCGAAGACGGTCTTGCTGAAAATGATTGGGATGGATTTGCGAAAATGACAGCGAAGTTGGGTAAGAAAATACAGATAGTTGGTGATGACTTATTTGTAACCAATGTGAATCGTCTGAAAATGGGTATTGAGAAGAAGGCAGCAAACTCCATCCTGATTAAGCTTAACCAGATTGGAACCGTATCTGAGACACTCGATACAATAGAACTTGCTAAGACAAACGGCTATACTTGCGTTATTTCGCATCGCAGTGGAGAAACCAGTGATGATTTCATAGCTGATTTAGCCGTGGCAATGAATGCCGGTCAAATCAAAACCGGTTCACTCTGTCGCAGTGAACGAATTGCTAAATACAATCAATTGCTCCGCATTGAGGAGGAATTGATGGAGACCGCAAGGTTCCTCGGATTGGAATCATTCTACAACTTGAAGAAATAGATTAGGGGGTTTTAACCCCCTTTTTTAATATCCCTGCTAGTTATTCAGAAATCAATCCAATTTATTTATAAAGAAATTGCTTGCCTTATCTATGTAAATTCCAGATGATAACTCAAAATCAACAAAAGAGAGGAGATTTTATGATTAAACCATTGCAAGTTTTAAAGGAACTCGATTTTGAACGGATCGCAGGCTCAAAAGGTGAAGAAAAAGCACATAAGATAATCTGTGAACATCTTGATAAGGCAGGGATTAAGTATGAGTTAGAGCCTTTTAAACTGTGGGCTTTTGATGACGGAGAGGCAAGTATTGAAGTTGAAAACAAGACAATACCCGCAATGCCCATGGGACTGAGTGATACAATTGTATTAGAGGGTGAACTTTGCTATCTTCGCAATCAGAATGAGCTTCTTCAGAAGAAGGGCATGTTTGAAGGTAAAATCGTTTTAGTGAATAATGTTGTCAGAAATGTTCTTGTGGCAATGAAAGAGGAGAAGGTTGCCGGATTTATCAGGATATCAGCTCCCAACCATGCTGAGACATCTCTTTCACATCGTCAGCAAAGCAGAATTGACGGGTTTACTCCAGGTGTAACCATCACCTATGATAATGCTGAGAAGTTGTTGAAGTTCGTTGGTAAGAAAATCAAAGTTTCCATTAAACAAAACACAGAAGAGCGTACGGCTTATAACATTGTGGCAACAATAGGTAAACCGATACTTGACCATAATCTCAGTTATATGGTTGCTCATTATGATTCCGTTGCCCGTTCCCACGGTTCAACAGATAATGCCGGTGGAAGCGTTAGTATTCTGGCAGCAGCCGAGAGACTTAATAAACTCAACCTTAAGCGGGAACTCAAAGTCTGTTTCTTTTCAGGTGAAGAACTCGGACTCCTTGGTTCAACTGCCTATGTTGAAACGCATAAAGAGGAAATCGAAAAGAGAGCGGGATTTGTTCTTAATGTGGATGTTGCCGGAGACATATTCGGTACTGATTCCATGCCGGTGCTGGGGACAAATAACTTGATGGGCTATGTGAGCGGTATTATGATGGAAGAAGGTCATTACTTCTCAGAAAGATTGGATATCTACAGCAGTGACGGTATTCCCTTCTCCGTATATGAAGTACCGTCAGTTAGCATTGCCCGTTTCGGAGGAAAAGGCGTTTCCAATATCCATACCAAGGATGATGTGGCAAAATATTGCACGGCAGAGGGTTTGGAGTTCTATGCTCACTCAGCGTATGTAATCATGAAAAGAATCCTTGAGTCTGCAATTTATCCCGTTAAGAAAGAAATCGACAGCAGTCTGAGGGACAGACTTGAGAAGTATCTTTGGAACTCCAGACTGGTTAAACCTGAATTGCAATGGACACCCGGATATAAGAAATAAGTAGGTGATTACTAAGTAAAAAAATATTGAGGAAACTTCAAAATTGTGATTGACTCTTTATAAAATAGTTTGATATTTGTTTCGTAATGAACAGTGAAATAGAGTGATTGGAAGTTATATAAACAATAATACGGGAGAAAACTATGAAAAAAACACTATTTCTTTTAGTGGTACTTTCCCTGATATTTGGAAGTCTTCTGGCAGATGTCGAGACTGAACCAAATAATACCTGGAATGATACCGGGGTTTTAACAATCATTAACGGAGACCATACCGGAGAAATCACAACTGGAGATCATGATTTCTGGAAATTCTGGTCAGTTGCAGGGGATAATCTCAATATCAACTGCGTAAACGGGTCTACTTCTTTCGATACTTACCTGCATCTTTATGATTCAACTGGAACTAATCAGCTTGCCTCTAACGATGATGCACAAGGAACACTCCAATCGGAGATAATTTTCACAACTATGACCACCGGTTGGCACTATTTCGATTTTCGCGGATATTCAACAGCATCAGTTGGGACTTATCTGGTAACATTATCAGGTTCAACTCCTAACGACCCCAATATGCCGGGATCACCCACAAATATCTCTCCCGCCAATATGGCTTTGAATATTCCTATAAACGGAACAGTTCTAAGTTGGAACTGGGGTGCGAATACTGAAACATATGACTTCTACTTTGGAGCCGGGGCACTCCCAACGACTCCCTTAATTGCAGATCAAGCGGTAACACCTGCAGGACAGTCCTATAATCCGGGAGTTTTAACCTTAAATACAACCTATTATTGGCGGATTGTGGCAAAGAATTCTGTCAGTATCTATGAAGCAACCGTAAACGGCAGTTTTGCAACTGAGTTAGGCACAGATGTTTTGCAGATAGGTAACGGAACGCAGGTTAATCAGTCCATCCCTATTGAACCTTTCTACGGATACAGCTACTCTCAATCTATCTATTTGCAGTCTGAGATAAATGTACAAGGACGAAGAATAGAAAAGGTTTATTATCAGTTCAATAATGCCGGTCCAATGGCGAACTGTAATCAATGGGTGCTTTATTTAGGTCATACACCTTTAACCTCATTTGCAACTACTGATTCGTGGATACCGGTGTCCCAATTGAGTGAATCATATAATGGACCTATGCCGGCAATCGGAGCAAATGGTTGGATGGAATTTGTTTTAACAACTCCATTTGTTTACAATAACACAGACAACTTAGTTATTGCAGTAGAGGAGAATGAACCGGCATATTGTGCAAGTGGATCGGAAGACTTCTACTGTACAGCAGTAAACGGAAACAGAAGTATATTCTATTTTAACGATGGGAACAATCCGGATCCTGCAGCTCCTCCGATGGCACAGAGTACTCCTGCCTATATTCCCAATACAAGATTGTTCTTTGGTGATTTAC
>JAFGVF010000275.1 GCA_016938155.1 Candidatus Cloacimonadota bacterium | reverse complement strand
ATCAGCAACCACGACGCGATGTCCGAGGTTCTTTTTCAGCAATTCCACGAAACTGTAGGCAATCCGCCAGTCAGCTTCGAGGAGGGTCTCACCTTCCGGGAAATGGAAAAATCTGTTTTTGAAATACTTCTTCGCCTTGGATTTCAGTTCGGATTCGTTTCCACCCCACTCGTCTTTATATATCTCGATAGTTTTAGCAAAGATATCGCTCTTTATGTGATGAGTCAAGGCTCCGTACTTCTGGGAGTTAAGTCCATATAACGAATTGAAGGAGATGTTTGTATATCCGGCTTCCTGCAGGAAATAACGGGCTGTCTGCTCCGTGTTCTCCGACTCACTTCCGTAAATCAGGACAGGGTTGTCCTTGCCCCATGACCAGAGGGAGTAGTTCTTTTTCTCCAGACAATCAACCACAACCTTAAAGTCTTTACCCAACTCCTTGGCAGTGTTAATCCCGTCGGCATGAAGATTATTCCCGATAGAACCGGAGATGCGTCTGTTATTTGCCCAACTATCCCAATAGCCTGAACCCACAAAAACGGGATTATCACCACCGGATTCATGTAGTGAGCGTCCATGTCTGACCAGGACTACCTGAGTCTGGTTAATCGGGACATAAGCCTGAGGAAAAAGTGGGATAGCCTTATCATTAGGAAGCCATACGATTCCCTCCCTCATATTCAGACCACTTCCATCATCCAATGCACGACCGGTTTCTCTGCGTTCATTATTCTCATCAACCGCCATATCATCTGCCAAAGCCAGCTTTGTTCTGTATCTGGTCATATTGGAGCCGATATGCGGGATATGCTGTGGACATAACTCATCATTGAATCTTCTAAGATTGAAAACATGCATCATCAGTCGTTTGAAGCTGTCATTCTTGATCAGACCGTTCCACGCCAAAAAGAAGAGATGGGGATTCCCGCCGGAGAAGTAATTATTAATAAACTCATACTTCCGTTTGATGTACGCACTGGGGGTCACATTCTCATCCATGGAAAGGATGAAAAAGTAGATGAGCTTACCCAGATATTTCAGATTATGCACTAATTCAGGTGTTACGCTCTCGGGAGTAAGTCCCGTATTCCCATCATAAATCATGTTCAAGAACTTTATATCATTCGTTACCGATTTCACAGTGTAGCAGTTATGAAATTCCCTATGTTCTCTGTGGGATATACTCGAGTCTTCGGTAAGTATTTTATTTGTCTTTTCTTTAGCCATATCAACCTCCATTTATTAGCTTTAGGACATAGTTTATATGATTAGATAAACAAGGCAAGGTATTTCCTAAATACTCATCATCAGGAAACCTGAGAAGGCAGCGTTACTACTGCGGAAGGAGTCATCCACCAGCATCTTTATCTCGTTGATATAGTCACGGTACTTTGTGTAGAATTCATAGGATGGAGATGATGAGTATTTTATATCCTCTATCTCTAAGAAACTTATAATACCTTTCACAGTAGTAGGTTTGATAAAAACATCGTAGGTTGGTTTGAAATAAGTGGGGATAATGGTCAGAAGAGTCCATTTGGCTAACTTCTCTCTTTTCAGAATATCAGACATCAGGTTGAATCCGGCCTTTTCATCACCGTGCAGAAGTTCCTTCAATGCTAATGCCAACTCGACCTTCTCTCCGGGAGAGCAGTTGTTTGCGAAATCACGGAACTTGGGCTTTTCGAATAGAGAAACCATTGATGAGTTACTCACAATCTTAACCATACTATCAACAATTACGGCAGGATTATCGAATCTATCAAGGGCAAAGTTGGTCTGGCAAAACTCAACTCTTTGCTCCATCTTGTGCTTCTTCCCTATTTCCATCATCTCCGGATTGTTGAATCCACCCGGATATTTCTCCATAAATTTCTGTTCCGCTTCCTTCAGTTTTGCTATGTTCATAAAACTCTCCTGATAATAATTGGAATCATTCTCCATTATATCTGATTGATTGTCAAATTTTAAGTTGAATTATAAGAGACAAAGACCAGCAGTGACATTCAGGGACCGACAGGGACTTGAGGGAACAGGGACATTCAGGAGCAAACAGGGATTGGCTTCATAGTAGAGACGCACGGTCGTGCGTCTCAACCCTTATCTTGCATCTTGCATTCGTAATTTCTCTTAGCTCTCTATTTCATATTTCTCGTATAAATCTCTCTGGATTCCCGTTGGCAGTCCTGCACGATTAAATCTAAGGTATTAATCTCTTTCTTAATGTTTTCAAATAGTGCAGAGTCGATAGCTGGAGCTATCTTCTCTTCAATGATACCAAATGCTTTTTCAGCAGACATACCGGCTCGGTAGGGTCTATTCTCCATCAGGGCGGAGATGACATCAGAGAAGGCCACAACCTTCGTTTCCTCGCATAATTCGGTATCTGTTTTGGCATAGGGATAACCGGAACCGTCCTTCTTTTCATGGTGATGAGTTGCCCAGTAGATGATATCTGTAAACCATTCCGATTTTGATAGTTCGTTCAGGATTTGCCCTGTATAATAGGTATGCAGTTTGACCAGATTAAACTCTTCGTCAGATAACGGACCCGGTTTCTCAATGTAGGCTGTATCAATACCGACCTTACCGATATCATGGAAATAGCCGGCAATTAACAACTTCGTGCATTTATCATCATCATATCCTAAGTTCCTGCCAATGTTATAAGCAAGCTGTCCCACTGTGAAGGAGTGGGATGCAGTGAATTTACTACGGAAATCTATGATTCTCGAAACTACCAGTGCAAACTCAATCATCTGCTCCCGGGTTAAATCATAATATAACTCTGTATTAAGTTTATTGAAGACCTGCTCCAGTGTCATGTTATTAATCTCCATCCAGAAGATGTCGGCTTTAGCAGCCGTAAGAAAGGCATCACATACCTCAGGATGAAAGATAAGACCCTTTTTCGAGATAACTTTATCCCTGATATCCTGTTTCTGATTCAGAATAAATACATCCGGATTAATGGAGATGTCGATTCTATCTGCAAGATGAATAATGTGGCTTTCAATTTTCACTTCATCTTTGATGCTTCTCAAATCCTCAAACTTGATATGGTGATGCTTGATTATCTGAGCAATATCACCGAAAACAGAGAAGTTAACCAGCATTCTATGCCCCATAATGCAGTGAGGTTCAGGCCTGTCCACATCCTCTTGAATGAGCATATCCCGCTCCTGAACGGAAAGTGCCCCGATATCATGTAAGGCAGCAGCAATGACTAAATCCGTAAGATATTTCTCGCTCAGACCCATCTTTAGTCCGATGAAATAGGATATAACCGCTACCCGTCTGTGATGGGACTTTAAAAGGTAATTGAAGCTGTCTATCGATTTGATTAAGGGTAAAGCGAATTCTTTTAAAGTAATCTTTTCCACTTGAACCTCCTTGATATCTATTCAACATAGGATATCTCTATTATTGAAACAGCGGAAAAGATGTGTCAAGAAATAGATGGGGAAAAGTAATAATTAAATCAAGAAAAGGACTTACAGGGACAAACAATGACTTACCGTTAATGTATACTGTCTGGCCCTGCTCGTCCTGCTTCCCGAATTTTTTTCTCGACATCCATAATCCTCTCCATATTATTGAGTTGGAGGATATGTATGTCAGAGTTAATCCAAGATCATGGTGGCTATCGAAAGCTTTTAGGCTTTCAAAAAGCACGATTGATTTATGACATAACTGTAAGGTTCTGTGAATTGTATGTAAGTAAACACAGCAGGACAACTGATCAGATGGTACAGGCAGCAAGGTCAGGAGTACAGAATATTGCTGAAGGTTCACAGGCGTCGGCAACTTCAAAGAAAACCGAGATTAAGCTGACTCAGGTAGCCAGAGCAAGTCTGGAAGAGCTTAAACTGGATTATGAAGACTTCCTCCGACAAAGAGATCTACCGCAATTAGAACCCGATAATCCAATTCTTGTCAGACTTAAGAAATCTAGGTGTGATTCATTGGTGGAATTCCAAGCCTGGGTGAGAAAAGAAAAAGCAAGACAGAATACTAATCAAGGAAATAACTACCTGACCCTGTCTGTCCCTGAAAGCCTTCCCTCATCTGCAATTGTTGCAAATGGGGTTTTGTCACTGTTAAACCTGACATGCTATCTGCTTGATAAACAGGTACACCGTCTCGCAAATGACTTTCTTAATGATGGAGGTTTCAGCGAAAGACTCTACAGGGAGAGAAGCAAAAAGAGAGATGGGAACAATTAGTGTTTGAACTTCTTGGGAGAATAAAGAACAGAGACTTACAGTGACGAACAATGACTATCAGACTAACAATTCTAGCTGTCTGTCCCTGTATGTCTCTGATAGTCCTCGTATATCCCCCATTATCCTGTGTATATTCTATGGATTCTCACTGCACTATCACAATACAAATGAAAAATCGTTCAGTTTCTTCTCCAAATCTAATAACCCACTTTCTTTTTTACATTGCTCACATCCAGATAGGGATAAATCCCGCTCAACACTTGTTTCACTATCATTGCTCTTTCGGGGATGCACAAGAACTCCTTAGGTGATCCGCATGAGTGGCGTAGGAGACCCGTAAGAAAGGTATCGGAAGTATTTTATAAAAAGTTTGAGGCTATAATCTAAGCAAACTTCACCCAACAGACAGACCAGTTGTAGTGAACCTTTTAGCGATAAATCATCAACAACTCACCTATGGCTCTTCAATACCCATACCATGCCTGCCATTGGTTGTCCATGGGTGATCCATTGGTTGGGCATGGGTAAGCCATGGCTGGACTTAAAACTTTT
>JAFGVF010000274.1 GCA_016938155.1 Candidatus Cloacimonadota bacterium | reverse complement strand
TCTATAAAAATCCAAAATTAGAAGAGGGATTAGATGAACGAAACTTTGACCTTCAACTCTTAAATAAGAGGCAACTACTCTTTTCCGAACGGCATTCCACCTTCCAGAAAGCAGGTTATCTTCTTGGAGTTTTCTATGAAGAATACTATTACAATAAACGGGCTGAGTTGTTTGGTAATAGATTTCCCATGGCTCCTTACGAGATGAAAGCCTTTGTCAGACTCAGAGAATCCGAATTAAATCTGGTTAAATACGATTACTCAATCACTGGTGTGGTTGAGAAAAGAACATACTTTGATGAAGAGACAGGAGAAGGAGAGTATAAGATAACAACGAAGGATGCCAATCATGTCTATTTCTTCACTACGAATGATGACACGGTATATAAAGACCCTTCCAATTATTACTATTCAAATCATGTTTACTTCGGAGGTATTCCTGATCCAACAGGAAAGACTGTGCTGATCAGATATGATGAATTCCGCAATGTAGATGAATTCAATGAGATTATTATAAAAGCCCTGCTAATCGAACAACAATCCGAATAAACATAGACCACGATTTTGCTTGAATAAGCATCCGTTTATTTGCGTAATATATCAGATAATTAGCAGAAACCCCTCTTGTACGAGTAGATGATGATAAAAATCCAGTAAAACTATATTCTTTTTATTTGACACCAAGTATTCAATTTATGTATTTTGCATTCATACATAAATCGGTTTTACTTAGAGGTAGGAAAATCGGTTTAGATTAAGGGGAAGCTAAGAGCTTTATAGATACAAGATGTCGTTATTTTGTTTGATTCGGCAAATAAGCCGTAAATAAGTTTAAAACGATAGACTGAATGAATATATTAAAAAGGAGTATCCTAATGAAACAAGTAGTATTTTTTTTACTGTTAGTATTCATGGCTACAGGGATTTTCGCAGATGGTACCAATACCAGTACCGGTGCCCCCATGGTTATGATTCTTCCATACACCGATACGGGTGATATGATAGATAATACTAACGATAACGGTCAAAGAGGTCGTGATGAATGGTGGGAAATCAGCCCAACCATTAATTTAACTAATCTGAATATCCATGTCGATTTTAACAGTTGGGATGGATACCTTTATGTGTATGATTCCAACATGACCCAAATTGCCTTTGATGATGATGGTCCAGGTGGTATTTACACATCTGAAGTTATCATCAATGTTAATGCCGGTTCAACAATCTATGTTTGTGTTGATGAGTACAGTGCAAGTACAGGAACACGGCAGTTTACCCTGAACATTTCTGCCGACCAAAGTGGTCCGATTTCAGACCCTGATGCACCGATGCCGGCTAATAATCCTTTCCCTGCCAATAATGCCATGAATGTGCCACTTGATGCAACATTGACATGGGATTTCGGCATTCAAACTGAGACTTATGATCTTTACTTTGATACGGTTAATCCTCCAGTGAATCAAGTCGTAACCGGAGGTACTGCAAACGGAACAGGCTCATATACACCAACCGGAATGCAAACAGCAACTTTTTATTATTGGAAAGTTGTTTCACATAATTCCGTAACTACAACGACTACTCCTGCTAACTTCTTTTTCCAGACAGAACTTGGGACAAATCTAATCCAGATTGGTAATGGTACTGCCGTTAACCAACATCTGCCGATAGAACCTAATTATGGATATACATACAGTCAGTCGATTTATCTGCAATCAGAGATAGATATGCAAGCTCAGAGAATTGAAAAAGTATATTACCACTATAATGGTTCAGGAACTCTTGCAAACAGTACGCAGTGGATTATCTATATGGGACATACAACTGCAAATACTTTTTCCAGCACAACTTCATGGGTTCCAATAACATCTCTGACAACTGTATATGATGGTGCATTAAATGCCCCTACAGGTGCAGGCTGGATAGAAATCATCCTTCAGACACCTTTCGTTTATAACAATGTCGATAATCTTGTGATTGCAGTAGAAGAAAATGCAACAGGTATCGGACTTGCTGCTGAGGATTTCTTCTGTCAGGATATGGCAGCCTCAAGAAGTTTGTACTATTATAACTCCTCTACCAATCCGAATCCGGCAAGCCCTCCAACCGGAACGCTTTCAAATTATATACCTGAAACAAGGCTCTATTTTGATGCCTTACCTACTCTTCCGGAACTGTCTTTCACTCCGGCAAGCTGGAATTTCGGAACCCTCTATTGCAATACTGCATCGAATCCTGTTGATTGCAGTGCTCAGAATACAGGCACAGGAACTTTAAACATCCAATCCATTGTGATAGATGATGATGTGAACTTCACTTTAGTAGATAACAATAATTATCCATTAGCATTGAACTCAGCACAAAGCATGAACTTTGATGTTATATTCAATCCTATTGATGATGGTCCCTTAACCGGTATTGTTACTATTACAGATGATTTGAGACAGACCTATACAATGACATTTAACGGTATCGGTTTCAATGCGACCATAGATAATTTCCCCTATGTCCAAAACTTTGAAAATGCCGGGGCAATTCCTATTGGCTGGGAGCAAGGATTAGATGACCAACAGAACTGGAGCTTTGGAACATCTACTTCATCTGTTAGTACAGGACCTCAAGCAGGTGACCATACAACAGGTACCGGTTATTTTGCCTTTACAGAGGCCTCTGGCTATCTGAATATGCGTTTTGATCTGCTTGCTCCTCCGGTAGATGTTTCTTCGTTAACAAATCCCTTCTGCACCGTATGGTACAATATGTATGGTCAGTCCATGGGATCTCTACATTTCGATATCTGGGATGGTACCCAGTGGGTTGAAGACTTTGCACCGGCTATTTCCGGTGACCAGGGTCAGGAGTGGCACATGCTTGATTTTGCCATATCCGGTTACGGAGATGTTGTGCAGGTTAGATTTAGAGGTGTAACAGGTTCTAATTTCTATTCAGACATCTCTATTGATGATGTTGCCTTCTGGGATAATGGAGATGTTCCCGGTCCCACAACTCTTGTTGCTCCCTTAGATGGGGAAACGGGAGTTCCAATGACAGGTTCAGTTTCCTGGGATGCAACTCCAGGAGCAGGTGGATACTATGTAAATATCGGTACCGATAACCCACCATCAAACATATACAATATGGCAGACGCAGGTGCAACCCTAAGCTTTGATTATTCGGGTCTTACTGCCGGAGTTGTTCATTACTTGCAGGTTATTCCTTACAATGCTGTTGGAAATGCAGTGAACTGCCCGATTTGGTCATTCACGACTTTCAATCAGGTACCCAATGCTGCAACAATAGTATCACCGCCCATTGGTGCAACCTATCAGAATGTGTTCCCGACTTTAAGCTGGGCTAGCGGAGGAAATTTCCCTGATGGGTATAAACTCAATCTTGGTACTGACAACCCTCCAACAGATGTGTATAATAATGAAGACTTAGGTTTTGTTACATCTTATGTTGTCCCTACTGAACTGAATCCTCTTACAGTTTACTATTGGCAGATTATTCCCTATAACTTTGTTGGGGATGCTACGAACTGCCCAATTTGGAACTTCACAACTGCACCGGAAGGATTGGTAGTTGTCGGTACCGGTAATGTTGAGGGTCAACCCTTGCCTATAGAACCATACTATGGGTATTCATACTCTCAGACTATCTATTTGCAATCAGAATTGAATATTCAAGGACAGCGTATTGAGAGTATTCTGTATTATTACGATGGAGCCGGAACTCTTAATAACGAGTATGAATGGGTTATTTACATGGGGCATACAACTGAAACACAGTTTGCCTCCACTACTTCCTGGTTACCGATATCTCAGTTTACGGAAGTATTTAACGCCACAATCGCTCCGCCTACAGGTGCAGGCTGGATAGAGTTTGCATTGGATACGCCTTT
>JAFGVF010000273.1 GCA_016938155.1 Candidatus Cloacimonadota bacterium | reverse complement strand
TAATTGAAGTTAGATATATAGAAGGAGGAAATCATGAGAAAAACCTTAATCGTTTTCATCTTCTCCCTATTGATAGTAAGTTCATTATTTGCTATCGGAGGAGATACTTTCAGTTTAGCAGTCCAAATAATGGCACTCCCTTACAATGATACGGGAGACACAAGCACACTAACCAATACTATCGCAAATGCTTCTAATGATGCATTTTATCTCATTAATTCCGTAGTTGCTTTAACAAATGTGGATATTGATTTAACAGGCTCAAGTTTTGATACTTATCTCTGGCTTTATGCTGCAGACCAAACTACAGTTATTGCCTCAAATGATGACTATTCCGGCTTACAGTCAGCAATCATGGATCAAACTTTAGCAGCAAACACTGATTATTACATTGTTGTCGAGGGATACAGTAGCAATAACGGCTCCTATATTTTAAATGTCACAAGTGATTATTCCGGTGGGTGGGATCCCAATGCCCCCGGTCCTATTTCAAATGCCTCTCCTTCTGCCGGAGCTCAGAATATCCCTGTTGTTACAACCTTATCCTGGAACTTCGGTACAAATACTGAGACTTACGACCTTTTCTTCGATACTATGAACCCGCCTGCTACTCAAGTTGTCAATGGAGGAACAGCGGGGACAATTGGTAATTACACTCCTCCGCGATTGCAGGAAGCAACGACTTATTATTGGAAAGTTGTTAGCCATAACTCTATCTCGACATATACTTCTACTACTATTCTCAACTTCCAGACAACTCTCGGTTCAAGTATTGTTACTATTGGTTCAGGGACATTGGTTGACACTCATCTTCCTATTGAACCTTATTACGGGTATTCCTATTCTCAGACGATCTACCTCCAGTCTGAGATTAATATGCCAAACCGACAAATAGAGAAGGTTTACTATCATTACAACATGGGTGCAAGTCTATCGAATAATAATGAATGGATTCTCTATATGGGGCATACAACTAATACAAGCTTTGCCACAACTAACGACTGGTTACCCATCAGTCAGTTTACGGAAGTGTATAACGGACCTCTGCCGAACATACCCCCGGACGGCTGGATTGAGTTTGTGCTTGATACCCCTTTCCTGTATAATAACACTGATAATCTGGTGCTCGCAGTGGAAGAGAATCAAACTGCATACGGCTCTTCATCCGATGACTTTTACGGCTCCACAGTAACCGGAGCAAGAAGTATTTATTACTACAGTGATTCCACTAATCCTGACCCAACTGCCCCACCGGTAGCTGCCCAAGTTTTAACTACTATCCCCAATACCAGATTTGCTTTCAGTTCATCTATGTATCCTGATAACATTGACTTCGGAATTGTTACCGTAAATACTGACTCCTTCACGGAAGATATTGTTCTACACAATAACAGTGATGTTGATATTACAATTCAGCAAGTTCCTACTATATCCGGGGATAATATCGATCAATTCATTGTAACAGATAATAACACTTATCCTGTAACAATCTCTCAAGACAATGAGATAGTTATTAGTGTATTGTTTCATCCTACTTCTACAGGTCATAAAACAGCTATTCTGACAATTATCGATGACCAGACGGAAGATGTTAGGTCAACACACGATATAGCGATACACGGCTACAGTCAGATTGCCGATACTAACAACTCTTCTGCTACAGCAACAGAAATCACTCTTGATTTAACTGCTTTTGAAACGATTATATTTCCGGAAAACGATATCGACTGGTATGTTTTCTGGCAGACTGGTCCGGCTCAGATAGATGTTCATACAGAAAGAATGTATGGTTCAACTGTCGATTTAGCTGCTTTCCTGTACGGTCCTTATAATGACATTGGGGAAGATGTTGATGAATACTCTTCTTTTGCTTTTGATGATGATAGTTGGACCGATAATGTAAGCCCACATCTTATTGCAGATGTAACGGATTCAGGATTCTATTATCTCAGAATCGCCAAGTCAGACAATTCACCTGCCCGTTCTGAAAGTAATAACAGGATTGAAAGGTGGGCAACATCTGATTATGGTTTGTGGGTATCAACGGACAATCACACACCTCCGTCAGGATTTGACCCACCAAGCGGTCTTGATTGCAACATAACTTTCCAAGGAATATTCTTGAGCTGGGAACTTCCGGTTCCTGAAACCAGAACTCTCACCGGATACAATGTTTACAGGGATGATATAGTTGTTAATCCTACACCCGTAACCACCCTGTTCTATCTTGACCCTGTTGATGGATTGGTCGAGAATCAAACCTATGAATATAAGGTTACAGCTCTTTATTCCGGTCCTGCCGGTGAATCAGTAGCTTGTGATTCCGTTATGGTAATGTTTGATGCTGTTGACCCGCCAATCATCTCGGAAAGCTTTGAAACCTATGATGACTTTGTTACTTCTTTCGGAGACTGGATAAATCTTGATGGTGATAATGCTGCCACTTATGGCTTTAACAACGGTATAGACTTTCCCGGTGAAAACAGTCACTTGGCGTATATTGTTTTTAACCCGACAACAACAACTCCTCCACTTCAATTTGCAACTGCTTACAGCGGTGCCAAATATGCTGCCTGCTTTGCTGCTGCCAACGGCTCAAACGATGACTGGTTGATAACACCTCAGATTCAACTGACAGACAACGAAGCGTATGTATCGCTCATAGCCCGTGCTTACACTACTCAGTTCGGTATGGAAGAATTGGAGATTGCTGTATCCAATGGTAGCTCCGACCCTGATGATTTTACTG
>JAFGVF010000272.1 GCA_016938155.1 Candidatus Cloacimonadota bacterium | reverse complement strand
TCAGCTGTCTGGACAAAATAGGCATTATCATCCCATACATCCGGAGTTGTACTCAACCAAAGTAGATTATCAAGGGTTGCGATCTGAAAAGGATTGTTCTCAGTACCGGTTCCCAAGGGTTGGGTTCCATCAGCAATGAGCTCACAAAGAAGCAATGAGAGTGCAATTAAAATCATAGCTTTTTTCATAGTATCTCCTCTCATTATAAATGGAAAACAACACGATTTCCAGTTATAATGCTTGGTTTATTTTTTCTCGACTTATCTAAAATAGGTACGGCAATTATTTATGTCAATAACTTTTTTATCTATATCGTCACAGGGAATACTTTCTGAACTTTTCTTTACGATTATTACTGCTTTTTGTTTAATGATATAGATTTACGATTCACAGTGCGTTTTATGCGGAATTTCAGGTTTTTGGGTGAAGTTGATATTTTTACCGGATTTGCCTACTCCTGAATCTACACAATTTACAAGTTTTTGCTCATACAGATTACCTTGTGTCGAACAATTCACAGTGCGTTTTATGCGGAGTTTGGCCATTTGTATCTCATCTTCACTATTCCATTCACCAACGCACTGTGATCCCACTGTGAACGCACTGTGCACCCACTACCCACGCGGTGTCACAGTGGGAGGGCAGTGGAAAATGAGTGAGTGGGTTGTGCGAAACTACTACCTTGCTGAACAGCACAAAAAAGGAGCATGATTAAAGAAAGGAAGTCCGGATAAAATATCAATTATTGATACACTAAAAGACCTTAAAATCTATTCTCAAATTCAAAGAGTATGATTTATTAGAAAAAGAGATTCGCGTAATCACTGCAATTTTTATTGACTAATAACAAGCTTAAACATCTTTGCTAAAAGCTATGAAAGAGAGGTGAATATGCTTCACATGATTCTGGCACTTGTTATCTTTTTAATCACCTATGTCCTGATTATGACCGAATGGATCAATAAAATGACAGCGGCTTTATTGGGTGGATTTATCGCAGTAACAGTTGGTTTGGTACACCAGGATAAGGCTTTGCATGGGGTTGACTGGAATGTTATCTTTCTCCTGATAGGTATGATGATGGTGATGTCGGTATTGAAGGATACGGGAATATTTCAATATATAGCCATTAAAACAGCCAAGTTTGCTAAAGCGAAACCTCTTCGAATAATGCTTCTGATGTTCATGGTAACAGCCTTCGTTTCTGCCATGCTGGATAATGTAACAACCGTTATGATGTTGGTACCGATTGCCCTTTTAATTGCTAATGAATTGAAGATATCTCCCATCCCTTTTATTATAACTATGGCAATTGCCTCCAATATCGGAGGAACTGCTACCATGCTTGGTGACCCACCCAATATTCTAATCGGTAGTGCCACTGATTACTCTTTCATGGATTTCATCTATAACCTTACTCCCATTACCATTATCATTACAGTTAGCAGTTTAGGTATTACCTACTTATTGTATCGCAAGGGAATGACGGTAACAAATGAGAATCGAGCCAGATTGATGGATTATAAAGAAGCTAATCTGATAAAGAATAAGAAATTGCTGATTCTTTCCCTAACTGTAGTTGGGATAATGCTGATTACATTTATGCTCCAGGAGGTTTTACATCTTGAAGTTGCCTCCATTGCCATGGTTGCCGGCTTGATTCTGATGATAATCAATAACCGGAAAAGAGTGGATAAAGTCCTGATGAACGACATCGACTGGGGAACACTATTCTTTTTTGTGGGACTCTTTATGATTGTCGAGAGTTTGATTGAAACGGGAGTAATTGAGTTAGTCTCCAATAAGCTAATTCAAACCTTCGGAAGTGATGTCAGGGTTACCTCTATTGTAATTCTCTGGTTCTCGGGAATCTTTTCTGCCATCGTCGATAATGTTCCGTTTGTGACCACAATGATTCCTTTAATTCAGGGAATGGAAGGTCATTTCACGCGGGAAGCGATGAATCCCATCTGGTGGTCGTTGGCACTGGGAGCTTGTCTCGGAGGTAATGGTACTCTCATTGGAGCATCTGCCAATATCGTTTCTATTGGAATTGCCCATCGTAACGGCTTCCATATCTCTTTTAAAGATTTCACCAAGATAGGTGTTATTTTTACTCTTAACTCCCTGGTAATTGCCACCATTTATGTGTGGTTCCGATATTTTTAAGACCGTTGCAAAATATTAATTGACCTGTTTGCTCAGCAAACAATAAAATTGATTATGATGACTAAAAAGAGGTGATAAATGTATTTAGCCAGCTATCTTGAACCACATGATATTTGCATTGAAACAAAGTTTACAAACAAGCATGAAGTGTATGCTCATTTAGTTGAGAAGATATGCCATTTCCATAAGCTTCCCATTGCTGATAACAGAATACTTGAAATGGTCATTAGCCGAGAAGAGGAATCAACAACAGCCTTCCCATCCGGCTTGGCTATTCCACATATTCGCCTTGAAGGATTTCAGGATACTGTTATCGCGATGTGTTTCCTTAAGAATCCTATTGATTTCGGTGGTCAACAGATTTCATGGGTAACATTGATTATCACCAATAAAACAAGTTCGAAAGTATATCTTAATATTGTAGCTGCTCTTCTCAAGCTTTCTAAAAACAATGAAGCGATGATGGCAATACATTCTCTTCCTGACGGTCATGCTGTTTTCAACTATATTAAGAAAATGGGGGTTGAGATTAAGAAAGACATCTGTATTGCCGATATTATGATTACAAATCCCATTACGATAAATCCCGATGCATTACTCAGTGAGCTTGCCGTAATTATGCATGGAAAAGATGTCTCAATGGTACCGGTAACAGACGCAGCAAACAACTATCTGGGAGAAGTCTGTATCCTGGATTTCCTCAAAGTAGGGGTCCCTGATTATCTTATGATGCTGGATAACCTTAACTTTGTCAGCACCTTCGAACCTTTGGAGCACCTTTTCGAGAAACAGGATGTGATGAAGGTGAAAGAGATAATGAAGAGTGATAAACTGGTTCTGAAACCGGAAACTTCCATTATCGAAACCGTGTTTGAGATGATGCAACATAGAGAACGACATCTTTCCGTAGTCGATAAAGGCAAATTGGTCGGGGTTGTTTCCGCCATGGATGTCTTTAAGAAGGTTATCAGGGCGTAAATCCTTTCTTGTTGGGGGCCCTGCCTTGTGCTTGCCCGTTCAGTACGCAGGGTCAGTTGTATTTGTAGGGTCGAATAGCGTTCGACCGGACTTGTAAAGCAAGAGCTTTATATAACTTACAGCTCATCTCGAATTCCATTATTTAAACTCAATTTCTAATTGAAAGCATTTTGAACGCAAACTTGTCGCATCGTAGCCGTGCTTTCCCCCCAGTCAAAGAATGTGAATAAATAGTTAAGAAGTTGTGCACAATTCGTGGATAAATCGTGGGTCTCCACGAGTGGGTCACGAGTGGCTCACGAGTGGATTACCTTTCCTTCAGGTTTCTTGACTGGGAGAAAACCACGGGTACGATGGGACCATGAAGCGACAAATTATAAAAAAAGAGAAAAAATTGTCCACGGACCACACAGAAAACACGGACAAAGAAAGATATTAAGTTCAAGAAAATGCAAAGAATACTAAGCTCGCATCAATGTGAACATAGTGTGTTCGGGGCAATACGAAGAATTATCCACAAACGTCTCAGACTGCACAAATAAAAGAATCTGGCTTTAATTAAAGTGAAGAAAGAGAAATGCAAAGAATTTACAACCACTAAACACACCAAATACACGAAAGAAGAAAAAGAAGCTATAATGTTTAAGAAAATACAAAGAAGATTACCAAGCTCGCACCAATACGAATGTAGTGAGTTCGGGGCAATGCGAAGATCACACACACAATTCTCGCAATTGGGCTTGTTTCTACCATTCAAAGGTCTAAAGACCATTTGAAAGGTAGTATATTGTAGGGCACAACAATTTTTGCTCAAGAAATGGAGGTACTGCTTCAGCTGTACTCTTAGAAGTAATGCAAGTGTCCTCACTTGCATACAGCTCGAAAGAGCTGTTTAATACCACAATTCTTCGAATTGTCAGCAACTCAGGAGAGTCGCAGTACATGACACAATCCAAATAGCTGCAATCCAAATAAACATTAGACTCGCTTTTAATTGTAGTGTCGATTGCCTCGGTTTAGTCTTCTCTTCGCATTTTAGCTATTCGCTGTAGGTTGTTAGCTATTAGCTGATAAATCTCCCCACATTCCATTGCGGTGCAGATGGGTACACGGAAGTACCTACTTCGTGAGAAACTCTCACTGAAGCACATTCCCATTGACAACCGAATGAGCTGTTAGAAAGTGCTTGCATGAGCGAAAAAATCAAGATATCTGTTCGGGATCTTATCGGGTTTGTTTATCAATCCGGGGATATGAAGACAGTGTTTGTCAGCCAGAAAAGGGCACTTGCCGGGACTCGGGCACATCAGAAGATCCAGAAGTCGCGACCGGAAGGGTATTTACCTGAGGTAACGGTTAGGTATGAATACATTGATAAAGATGTATGTGTTGAGCTGCAGGGGCGTATTGACGGAATTCAGCCAGGTGATCCTTACACGCTGGAAGAGATAAAATCCACATTCCGGATATTGGAAGAGATAACTCCTGAGAACTCGTTCATGCACTGGGCTCAGGCGAAAATGTATGCCTTCATTTTCGCTCAACAGAACTCCCTAACCAATCTTGATATCATGCTTACCTACTACCAATTGGATACAGATGAGATCAGAGAGATTACCCTTAATTTCAGCCTGATTGAGCTGGAAGAATTCTTTCAGACAACCATGCGTCTCTACCATGAATGGGCTGTTAAGATGTCTAGATATCACTCCTCCCGCAACATCTGGCTTTCGACACTACTATTCCCCTACGGTGATTTCCGGCAGAATCAGAGAGAGATGTCCGTTGCCACCTATAATGCAGTTCGGAATAAAGAGGTAATCTTTATCCAGGCACCTACAGGGATAGGGAAGACGGTCGGGACATTGTATCCGGCATTGAAGGCATTGGGGGAAGAGAAACTGGATAAAATCTTTTATCTGACAGCCAAGACTGTGGGACGGGAGGTTGCACTGGATACTTTACGGGATATAACCGCGAAACACAAACTGAAAACAGTGGTGCTGACTGCAAAGGAGAAGGTCTGTTTTAATCCCGGGCATCGATGCGACGGGGATGATTGTCCCTGGGCAAAAGGATATTTTGACCGTCAGAAAGATGCAGGACAGGAAGTTTTCAATTATGATATCTTTACCCGCGAAGTGATTGATGAAATTGCCAATCGCCATTTCATCTGTCCCTTTGAGTTTTCTCTTTATCTATCTCTTTTCGCAGATGTGATAATTGCCGACTATAACTACGCCTTTGACCCTACTGCCTATTTGAGACGCTTCTTCGATCCGGTGAATGGCGACTATTTCTTTCTCATTGATGAAGCACATAACTTTCCGGAACGCACGAGGGAGATGTACTCAGCGGAAGTGAATCTCTGGGAAGTAAGCAAGGCGGTTAAGGCACTCAAAGATAATGCCTCTGAGGAGATTGTTAAAAACCTGAAGAGCATCGAACGTCATCTGATTAAGTGGCGGAAAGAGATGAAGAAAGAGCTTCTTCCAGAAAGAGTGGAAGAAGAAATCGATAAGAATCTGATGAGGAAGATTAAGAAGTTTATCAATGATGCCGAAGTGTGGCTTGCCTATAACATCCGAACAGATTGGCGGGAAGCACTGCTGGATATCTATTTTGTCCTAAGGCAGTTTGTAAGAAGCAGTGAATATATGAACGAGAGATTCACCTTCTATCTTTCAAACAGGGATAAGTTCTTCATTAAGATATATTGCATGGACCCGTCTGAACTCAATAAGGAATGCCTGAAAAGAGCTATCGGGACAGTTTTCTTCTCAGCTACCCTGTTACCGGATGTCTATTTCACCTATTTCTGCGGAGGAACCGGGGAAGAACC
>JAFGVF010000271.1 GCA_016938155.1 Candidatus Cloacimonadota bacterium | reverse complement strand
GAATCACTCGGGCAAAGCCCCGAGTTATTCACATTTTGTTCATAAGTTTTTCCCGGTTTTTTCCTGAGTATTGTAAAGGAACAGGAAAGGGGAAGAAACATTGCTCTTATTCAACCCATTTCAACCCATATAGGGTTGAGGATTGGTTGGTCTCCTTACCATGGGCTTACGCCACATGGCTATTCACATTCAGCCCATGCTGGGCTGGGCTTTTCAGCGGGACTTCATGCGAAGCAGGGAGTTTCGTGTTTAGTAACTTACTAACTAAGCAGGGACTTCCGCCTTTCGTCTGAGCACAGTCAATATTCTAAGGAAGTCCGCTCTGCTAAAGCTCTTGCAAACTCCTTTGAGTTATTATTCAGGTTCACAGAACACAATCCTGTGTTTCTCTCCCATTCTAAGGATAAACATCAGGGCTTTATTCTTTCCCTTTAACTTCAGTTTCTTTTTAAAGTCTTCTGTTTCTTCCGGGAAACCACGGGGTTTTATAACGAGGTCGCCGATATTGTTCGCTGTCAGATAATGCTGTAACTGTTTTTTGTTATATGGCATTATCTCCTTCACTCTAAAGCCTTTAACCCAGGGGTTTTCAATCATTGATTCTGAGCTTAGCAGGGCAAGATGAGAGTCTATCAAAGTACATTTCAGCTCTGCTCCCAAGTCTTGTACCAGTCCCGCGCGGATAATTGAGGAGTCCGGTTCATAGAGATATTGCTTAATCTCTTCAACAGAGACCTTTTCTTTAGTTTCCGCAAATGAGAGCTCTGATGGTAATTGGATTGCGATTCTCAAGATATTCGGAGTGGCAAGACCACCCAGACACAACAGAATTTCTTTTAAAGTTCCATCCTCAGATACAAATTGCAGAGTCGCAGGTGCAGGAAGTGAAAGGGCTTGATAATCCATAATAGGAGAAAGCTTGATAGCCATGTTTGAGAAACTTTGATGTAACTTTAGAAGTGCTGACAACGGAGGGGAAAGAGACTCGGGAGAATTGCGTCTCTTAGTATCGGGACGCCTGTCGGGATCAGCAAAAACAGCATCAACATTATCAGAAAACAGCTCAGCCTTTATCCGAAGAAACTTAACATTATTGATTCCCAATATCCTGCAATTGTATTCAGCCGACAATAGAGCTTCTTCGTCCAAATCCACAGCAAAAACTCTTTCTTTGTTCTCAGTCAGATGTATGAGATCAATCCCGCATCCGCAACAGAGATCGGCGATTGATTGGTAGGATTTAAAGAGCTTTGCATGGTATTGTCCGAGGATGGATGAACTGGACTGCATGACTCCTTTTTCAGTAAAAACCAGTTTACCTGCTTGTGGGATACGCTTTATGGCTTTTTGCCTGAGTCTATAAAGAGTTAAAAGTTCTTTTATCGGTTTATCGGGATTACTGTTAATCAGTTTTTCTGCAGCATTCATGGACAGAGGAAACCGCTTTTGAATATCAGCTACAAACTCCGGTGAGGAGATAAGCAAATCTATTAGTTTTTTCATAATAAAGGAGCAAAAAGACGGCTGACCGATTCTCTGACACGGGAGATTGAACTTCGCTTTTCGAAATGCTCCAAGACAATTTGTTCACTGTCCCGGAGGTCATGTTTAAATTGATTAGTCAGTAGGTGAACAGCTTCCCTACCGTATAAAATCGCATTAACTTCAAAGTTATGTTTGAAGCTGCGAATATCCATGTTCGCCGTACCAACAGAGGCACATACCTCATCTGCAATCAAAACCTTAGCATGAATAAACCCTTTTTTGTAGCTGTATATTTTCACTCCGGCTTCAAGTAGCTCCTCGATATATGATTGAGTTCCCCAATACACAATTTGATGGTCTGCTTTACCAGGTATAATGATTTGGACATCTAATCCACTTAAGGCAGCTGTTTTAATGCTCATCTTTAAGCTTTCATCCAAAACAAGATAAGGACTTGTTATTTTAATGGAAGATGATGCTCCGGCAATCATAGAGAAATAAACCTGCATTATACTGTCCCAATCGGAGTCAGGTCCGCTGGATACAATCTGTACAGGGCTATAATTGACGATATTTGCTTGAGGGAAATACTCCAATTCAAAGAGTTTTTCCTTTGTAACGAACAACCAATCCATCATGAAGATAGCCTGTAGAGACTTTACGGCTTCACCATTAAGCATCAGATGAGTATCTCGCCAGTATCCGAAATACTTGTTCTTACCCACATAACTGTCCCCGATGTTTAAACCACCGACAAAACCGCATAGACCGTCAATAACGATAATCTTGCGATGGTTACGGTAATTCAACCGACTGTGAATATAGGGGAAAACGGTTGGAGAGAACTTCTTAACTTTAACTCCTGCCTGAAGCAGCTCTTTTATGAATTCTTTCTTCAGGAAGAAACTACCGACAAAATCGATAATAAGTCTTATTTCCACTCCTTCCAGGGCTTTTTTAATTAGGATATCCTTAACAGCTCTCCCCGTTTCATCGTCTGAAATTGAGAAGTATTCCATGTGAATATGGTGTTTTGCAAGCTTAAGTTGTTTATGGATACTTCTAAAAGTCTCAACCCCATCCTGATAAATCTCCAGATGGTTTTCGAAGCTAAGAAAAGCCTTACTGTTATTAATCAACAGTTTTGCTATTTTTATTTGGAATGCCTCTGTCAGATAATGAATAGCTCTATTGGATTGGTAGATGTTTGATTCAAGAAGTGAAACCATTTCTCTATTATCCGAAATCTCCTTCAAAAGATACATCTTTCTCCGCTTATGGTTCCTCCCGAAGAAGAGATACAAAATCATTCCACCAACAGGGATGAAGATAATCGTTAGTATCCAGGCTAATGTCCTGCTTGAATTGCTGTTCTCTAGGATAATTACCGAAATGACGAATATGGCAGTTACAGCATTTATAATATTCCTCAAGACCTTAGCGGAATGAAGATACGGGCTGGTATCTTTAGCAAGGAAACTATAAAGAATTAATGACAAGAAAACAGCTGCCACTATGATGATAGCCGTAATTCTAACGATGTCAGTTAAAAGATGCTTTCTCGTCATTATTCCCTTTGCTCCGTTATTTGTTGACAAGATTAACGAGAATGCTGTTAGATATGTCAAATAAAATTTATTTTAAAACGCCTAATGCGGGAAGGACTGGACATGCAAATTGAGGATTTGAAGAATAATATGATTGAAACCGGATTAAAGATGTACCGCAATGGTTATATAGTTGCATCTGACGGAAATATAAGCGTAAGATTATCACCAAACAGATTTCTGGTAACTGCTTCAGGAGTATGCAAAGGTGAACTAAAAGCCGAAGATATAATCCTGACTGATGCACAGGGATTACCACTTGATTCTGATAGAAAGCCATCATCTGAATTCAAGCTTCATCTTGAAATCTATCATCGGAGAAATGATGTCCTGGCTATATGCCATGCCCATTCAATGTATTGCACGACTCTTGCCTGTGCCGGATTACCCCTCGATAGACCATTTTTAGCTGAGTTAATCATCAACCTCGGTTATGTACCGTTGATTAGATACGGGACTCCGGGTACAAGCAATATCTTTGCTGACCTAACCGGAAAGATAGAGAATAGCAAAGCTCTTTTACTCGAGCATCACGGAGTGGTTACTTTAGGGAATGACCTGAATATGGCTTATCAGAGATTGGAAT
>JAFGVF010000270.1 GCA_016938155.1 Candidatus Cloacimonadota bacterium | reverse complement strand
TACTTAGCATTGTTCCTCCTTGTACAAGAACTAATTCAATAATAGATTCATTGTTTTTTCTTGGCAACAAAAAAATTGGAAAGCAAGTAAGTAATTGATTCGTGATAGGCAAATTATAATCAACTTATTCATAATACTTCATCAATGCCGTAGCAATATTTTATCCTCCTGTTACTTATACTTAGTACTGTGAAAGAAAAGAAAGATTGCCGAAATTTACTGTTTCATTCTAATTGCGAAGATAAAAGAATTGAGGTATCTAAATGAGGAATAGAACAGTAGTTATAATTATATTCAGTTTGTTTATCCTGATGCTTTCAGCCAAACCGAAAAATATCATTGTTTGCATTGGCGACGGTATGGGCTTCAATGATGTTACAATAAGTAATTTTTATGAGTACGGCAAAGAAGGAATGCAAGTGTATGAGCAGTTTCCGGTAAAACTTGCCATGAGTACATGGTCATTGAATAATGGTGACTACCAACAGGGAAAAGCCTGGAATGACTATAAATATATAAAATCAGGTTTTACAGATTCAGCTGCCTCCGCAACAGCCATGGCAACAGGTGTAAAAACAAAGAATGGTATACTGGGCACAAGTGAGTCCGGTGAGAAAATAGAAAATTTAACCGAGAAGGCAATTAAGCTCTCCAAAAGTGCAGGTATTGTAACAACGGTACCTTATACTCATGCCACTCCGGCAGGGTTCACCATTCATGCTGAATCAAGAAACAGTTATCAGGAAATTGCCCAGGAAATTGTCTTTAATACTTGTTTATCAGTTGCCATCGGAGGAGGTAATCCGGATTCCCGTAAAAGCAATAAATACAAATATATTGGACCTGAGGAGTTCTGGAAATGGTTACCGAAAAAGGAAACCACTTTCAATGAGCAGACAGTAATGGATATTGACGGAGATTCAGTACCTGATCCATGGACTTTTATAACTGTAAAAGATGATTTTCTTAAGTATGCCGTGGGAGATACTCCTAAAAGATTATTGGGGGTAAACGAATCAGTGAAATATGGTCAACAATCCCGTGACGGGGATACTAAAGCACTCCCGTTTGTTGTTCCTTTAGATGAAAATATACCTTCACTTTCTGAGATGACAGCTGTTGCCTTGAATGTTCTTGATAATAACCCTGAAGGCTTTTTTCTGCTTGTGGAGGGAGGAGCTATCGACCCTGCAGCTCATGAAAATGAACCAGGTAGATTGATTGAAGAGATGCTTTCTTTTAACGAGACAATTAGGTTTATCAGTGAATGGGTAGAAAAGAACAGCAATTGGAAAGAAACCCTTGTAATCGTTACTGCCGATCATGAGACCGGATGTATATGGGGGGAGGGAACAGAGGACAATAAGTACTTTCAGCCAATTGTCAACAAAGGCAAAGGTGTTTTACCGGGATTTGTGTTTAACAGTGGAGACCACACTAACTCGTTGGTACCTTTTTATGCTAAAGGAGCAGACGCAAAGCTCTTTAAAAAAGAAGCTGATGAGAAAGACCCTGTAAGAGGGAAATATCTTGATAATGCAGAAATGGGAAAAGTGTTGAATAAACTCTGGGAGAAATAATATCTTTATTCTACAATCTCAACGAGAGTTCTTTGTCCGTTTTCAGGAAGGGACTGAACGAGTTTAACCAGGTCTTCATTTCTTAATCGGATGCAACCCTCAGTAGCTCTTTTCCCAATTGAATTGGGATTATGTGTCCCGTGAATTCCAATTCCTGTCCACTTCTTACCGCTGATGGTAGTCTTCTCATTTGTCAGAAGCCGGATAAACCATGGTCCATAGGCATTTTTGATTGAACCTTTACCATCACTGAAATCATGCTCCCAGTTGGAAGAGTCCTCTATTTTTACGACAGGAAACAATCCTAATGGGGTACGAAAATCACCAACCTCTTCTTTATCGCCCGGATTCAAACCGATTGCCACAAAGTACTCAGCAATCTGCTTTCCATCTTGATAATGAAAGAGCTTGAAAAGGTGTTTTATAACAAGTAGGTAGTCACCCTTCTCCTCAAGAGCAAGAGTTTTGATGCGAGGAGTTATCTCCTCTTTCTTCAACAAAGCACCATCTTTCTTAGGAAACGAAATCTCCATTTTTCTCTCATTCTGTTCCTTGATCATCTGAACAGGAACAATTTCTTCTGTTTTATTAACGGAACAAGCTGCCAGAAACATAAGAAGAAGCAGTGCCCATATATATCTATATTTCATTAACTATCTCTATTCAAACTAATTGATATCTTTATTTGAATAAGGCTTGATTTAGCGTCAATGAAAATTTACAATTGACTAAGCAAGTGTAGATTGTATATTCGTATTAGTTGAATTATATCAGCAATTATAAAGGATAAAGAATGTTTATAGACCATGCGAAAATTAGAGTGGAAGCAGGCTCGGGCGGTGACGGATGTGTCAGTTTCCGAAGAGAAAAGTTTATCACTAAAGGTGGACCTGACGGTGGAGACGGAGGACATGGAGGGAATGTAATTATTATCGGAAAAGGCAATATGAATACCCTTATTAATTATCGTCATATCCAAACCATAAAGGCAGATGACGGAATTTATGGAGATGGAGGCAACAGAACCGGTAAAAGCGGTAAGAATGAATATGTATTTGTACCCGTTGGAACTGAAGTATATGAGATTACAGACGAAGGAAGAGTTAAAATAGCCGACATCACAGAAATCGGGCAGGAGATTGTAATTGCAAAAGGTGGACGAGGGGGGAAAGGTAATTCCAATTTTGCAACTGCTACGCACAGAGCTCCCCGTAAAGCGACTCCCGGAAGACCAGGAGAACAGAAATCACTTGAACTCGTGTTGAAGCTAATGGCGGATGTTGGATTAGTCGGGTTTCCAAATGCGGGGAAATCGACACTCCTAAGTGCTGTTTCAGCTGCCAGACCAAAGATTGCGGATTATGAATTCACGACTCTTGAGCCTTCATTAGGTGTTATTTCCGTTAGTGAATATGAAAGTTTTGTAATGGCTGATATTCCCGGAATTATCGAAGGTGCTCACATGGGCAAGGGTCTTGGAATTCAATTCCTGCAACATATCCAAAGAACGAAAGTGCTCTTGTTCCTTTTAGATATTAACTCACCTGATCCTCTTCACGATTATCAGATTCTCAAAAATGAGCTGCACAGCTATGACGACTATCTTGATAAAAAACCCCACTTAATCGTTATGAGTAAGATTGATACTATCCCGGAAGAGGATTTGGAAGGAAAGCTTGTGGAGCTAAGAGACGCCTTTGCTGAACAGATGCACGAAGAGATTATTGCTATCTCATCTGTGGCATCAAAAAACCTGATGCAGTTAAAGCAGAAGTTGTTTGCTTTAATCACTTAATATGATTGAACAAATCAAAGCCTGGCTTATCTTTCGGGATGATAAAAGAGTCCGGCTCATTGATAAACATAGAATAATTGAGAAGTGGGGTGAACCTGCAAATTTTATCGGTAAACCCCATCTCGACCTAAAGGAATCTGGATTCATCCCACGCAAAGTTGCACAGGAATGGGAGAATGCGGATTTAAGTTTTGATACACATATCGACAAAGCCTTCTCTTTAACTGATATTAAGTTCATATCGCTTCTTGATGAGAAATACCCCCTTCAGCTGAAAAGTGTTTACTGTCCTCCTTTGTTTCTATTCTATCGCGGGGATCTCGACATTTCGAGCAACGCGGTTGCGATCATTGGAACACGAAAAATCAGTAATTATGGTGTTCGGGTGGTGAATTCATTCGTCAAAGAGTTTGTGGAACATGACCTCTCAATTGTCAGTGGATTAAGCTTCGGAGTAGATGCAGAGGCTCATCGATGCACTCTCAATTCCGAAGGCAAAACAATTGCCATTCTTCCGGGGGCTTTAGATAAGGTTTATCCGGACAGCAACCGTGATTTAGCCGATAAGATTGCAGAAACGGGATTGCTTCTCTCTGAATACCCTCCGGGTCAAAAGGTGGAACGCTGGCATTTTCCCGAAAGAAATAGAATCATCAGCGGTATTTCCAAGGCTGTTATCATGGTTGAGGGTGGTGAAAAAAGCGGTGCCTTGATTACTGCGAGATTTGCCCTTGAACAGGACAGGCTACTCTTTGCAGTACCGGGTGATATCACAAGAGATAATTCCAAAGCTCCAAATAAACTCATCGCTCAGGGGGCAATTCCTGCTCTTTCGCCACAATCTGTTCTTGAGGAGTTGGGGATTGAAATACATCCTGAAATGAGTCAGAACATACCCAATGCAATGGAAAATAATCCTCTCTATGCTCTTATTGCCCAGTCAGCAGAACCTCTCGATATGGATACTCTTATCGAAGTTACTAATCAAAACTTTGGCGAACTTGCTGCCAATCTCCTTGAACTTGAAATGGATGGATTAATCAGGCGGATTGCAGGCGGTAGATACACGGCTATTCTGTAGAGAAGCAACAAATTGCGTTTTTTTATAAGTTAAAGCATTAAGCTTTTTCACCCCAATTCCCATATTTTATTAAGAATTTTAGCAACTTTGGTGTTCTCTGTCCATATTAATTAGGGAACCCACTTTCCTGTTGGGTTGCTCCTGCGAACTTCTTGCAGATATCTTGAACAAATGCGTAAGAGGGTCCGAAGAGAGAGGTTGAAAGGATTCTACAAAGCAAGGAAAAACTTTAACTCTGCTTTCCTATACATGAGAATATTGATTGAATAATCTGCGAAAAAAAATGAACAATTCCTGTTTTGCAAATACAATCTCGATGATATATTTCTTGACGATAACAGTTAAATATTTCTTTTTAAAAAAGAGGAGTTGATTATGAAGAAAATGAAGAGATTTAGCTTTGTGTATCAATTAGAGCCTCCCAAAATTCTTTTTTGGGGCTATTTATTATATATCAGTTTAGGTTGGTTTTTATTGTCGCTTCCGTTCTTTCAGAAAATAAAGGTAACTTTTCTTGATTCATTATTTGTCTCGGCTTCAGCTGTTTCTACTACAGGATTGTCCCCTGTTTCTGTTCATGACAGCTTCACGATAATCGGTGAAATCATTATATTAGCCCTAATCCAGTTAGGTGGTATAGGTTATATGACTTTTGGCTCATTTGTTGTCTTAATGAGAAAAAATACAATGTCAACTTTACGAGAAAGTGTCTTAGGTTCTTCATTTGAGTTACCCGGACATTATAGCATTAAGAAATTTGTGAAAAGTATCGTTATTTATACGCTTTCTGTAGAGGCTATCGGAGCAATTTTGTTGTTTTTTGCTTTTAAGAAAGACGCAAGTTTGAATCCTGTTTGGAATGCGATTTTTCACAGTGTATCTTCTTTCTGTACAGCAGGTTTCAGCCTTTATAATAATAGTTTAGAATCTTATTCTCACAGCATTTATTTAAATACAGTAGTTTCAGCTCTAAGTTTATTGGGAGCAATAGGTTATATTGTTGCTGTTGATGTGTTGTTAGTATTAAAGGGAATGCAGAAACGGATCACTTTCACAAGTAGAATTATTTTGAGCATGACGATTTTTGTCTTGTTTTTTGGAACCGGTCTTGTTTTTATCACGGAAAGCAGTTTATTCCAAATGCCTGCATGGGAAAGACTTTTAGCTTCCTTTTTCCAAGTTATGTCAGCAATAACCACTGTTGGATTCAATACTGTGCCAATCGGTAAACTTGCTTTGAGCTCACTTTTCTTAATAAACATCTTCATGATTATTGGTGCTTCTCCCTCCGGTACCGGCGGAGGTATTAAGTCAACAAGTATTAGTGCAATTTACGCAATCGTGCGAAGTGCTTTCAGGGTTGATAAAAGAATTCTGTACTTCAATAAAATAATCCCATTTGAAAGAGTTGTATATGCTATGTGTACTTTTTCTTTTTATATCGCAATATTAGCAATTGGTTTATGGGGTGTTTTGATTACTGACTCGAATTTCAGTTTTAATGAACTTTTTTTTGAAGTTTGTTCTGCCTTAGGCACTGTTGGGTTAAGCACCGGAATTACAAGCCTGATTTCTCCTTTGGGTAAGATTATCTTTGTAGTACTTATGTTTATTGGCAGATTAGGTCCTCTTAGCTTTGGAATGGCAGTGTTTTATAAGGTCAGAAGTGAAGTAAGCATAGAAGATATCGCAATTTAAATTGATTAAGGAATCAAAGAAGGGTAGCAGTTGACTACCCTTATTGTTATTTTTCCCCGCATCTGCTTAGCAGTATCCAAGCCATGAGAATCGGGTTATCTGCTATATTGCTTCACAATATTGGTATAAAATGTAACAGCATAATCTGAGCCTAAATAACCCAATCCGCCATTCACACCACCGAATCTATATCCTTCAGGATAAGAGAGATATTTGTAATAATTATCATCCATAATCTTGATTTCGAACAAATACTTACCATAGAAAGAGAATCCGCTGGCGTAATAATCATCATTGAACGACCATCTGTTATTCTGATTCAAGATTGGTTGGTATCTTGCTATCCAGTTGTTTTCTCTCATACCTCCGCCAAAATCAGGATTCCAGTCATCTTCCTGATCTGAGGTTGGATGCTCAATACCCAAAACAACAGTGGTATATTCCAAATCCGTGGAAAAATCTTCCAGACAATAGTATCTGTATCGCATATTGAAGTTCTTGTTGTTTGTAAAGAGAACCTCAACCGGAAACTGCTCATTACATGTATCAAACTCAATCTGCGGAAGCGGTTCTGTATTTGATGTGGAATATCCTCTTGTACCGGTAGCATTTCCCAGGGGATCGGTTGTTATGAAAACACTGTCCGGTACGGTTGTCTCCGCCCAAACATGATTCCCGTCCACTATTGCATCAATTCGGTATGTTTCGCCGAATCGTATTTTCATTTCATTATTGGAATCGATAAAACCAAAAACAGAATTGTCTGCATAGAATGCAAGTTGCACAGAGTCGGCTCTTGTCATATTTTTAAGATAAACCACAGCATCGAAGTCAAAAAGGTCACTCACATTACCTCCATCAGCAGAGATAGTCTTACCGATTCGGATTGGATTACCAGTGTCGAGATAACCACCTGCGGGGAGAGAACCTGCAATAACAACTCTATGCTCCGTCCAGCGTTTACCTGAGGTTAAATCACAGCCTGCGAGCAAAACCATTATAATAAGTATTGATAATAATTTCTTCATTGTAAACTCCTAAAACTCTATGTTTAAGCCAAGGAATGGCAGGAAGGGAAACATGGAGGAATCCTCATAGGTAATATTCGATATCCCAGTATCCTCATTGATAGTTCCTATATACGAGCGAGACCACACATTCTCATGATTTAAGGCATTGATTACTTCTATGTAAGGTTCTATCGTCCAGCCCTTCTTGTACCATTTCAATTTAAGGTTTAAATCCAAACGAACATAATCCGGCAGCCTGTCTCTGTCAGCATAACTATAGAGATAATGAAACTGCTCTCCATCGAAATAGACTTCTTCAGGACTGTTGGTAGGTTGACCGGTATAGTAACTGAAGTTGGAGCCAATCTTGAACTCAGCTCCCCAGAGATGTTTGCCGGTTAACTCTGTTAAGTTGAAATTCTCCACAAGGTTAACCTGATGATTTCTGTCGTATTTAGGGTAATAATCCTGTGCAACGCCGGAGTTGGGATTATAATTGAAATCATCCATTTTCCGCTTCGTCATACCGAAGGTATAAGCTACGAATCCTTGGAGTCCCCGCCAATCATTTCTCAATTGAAAGTCTGTTCCGATTGTGTGCCCATCGCCAATATAGAAGGCATCTTCCATTGTCATTTCAGAATTATTCCAGATATAGTCAGTTACCGGGTCATATTCAACAAGATTGCGATAATTTTTGTAATAAACCTCTGACTCTATGGCAAAGTAATCATTCAGCTGTCTTTTGTATCCGAGTATGTAATGCTCAGATTCAGATGGCTTAACCGTTCCCTCAATGGGGAACCAGAGGTCAAGAGGAGAGCTTTGGTCTGCTGATGCAAGAGCAAGATACTGATAGTATTTTCCAATGCTGAAATATACATTGCTGTTGAAATCCAGTTGGCGTTTAATTGAAAAACGAGGTGCAACATCGAATTCTTCTCTGTCCGGTGATTTCTCAAGAGAAATATCCAGAGTCTTGTACCAGTTCACTCTTATCCCAGGCTCAAATGTCCAGAAATTGTCTGTTGTATAATTATGATGATAGAATATCGAATTCGTTATGGAGCGACAATTGATGTAAGGCATGGAATCAGAGTCATATTGCTCATCGGAATCAGTTTTAAACAGAATATTCATGAATTTGGATTCAAAGCCGTAATCTGCTGTGTTGTGATTATTATATCTCTGGCTTATCGTTCCTTTTACGGATACATCATCAAGCATATTTTTCCTGAGAAAGAGTTGCTTATCATCCCCCGTTACATCTATGATGGACTGGAAGTGGCTGTGTGACACTATCAGACGCCCGAATATACCCGGATTAAAGATATGTGTCCATTGTCCCGTATAAGCTGAGTTACCCCAGCTCATCTCCATCTTGGCTCCGACATCAAGCATCAGCTTATCCTCACCGGTGTACCAACTGACATTGGTTTTATCCTTTTTACTTACATCAAGATTCAGTTTTCCATGGGCATCATAGAAGTAATAATCAGGGATACCATCAAAAAATGACTTTATGGCATCCACATAAGTTCTTCGGAATGAACCCATCCAGGAACCTTTTAATCTTCCGATGTGCCAGGGTCCTTCTAAGGTTGTGCTGGCACTTATCATGCTTAATCTAGCTACACCCTTAAACTCTTTTCTGTTTCCATCCCGATTTGTAATGTTCAAAACAGAGGACAGTCTTCCTCCATAAATAGCCGGATAACCACCTTTCAGTAATTCTACGGTATCAATTGCATCTGTACTGAAAGTACTGAAGATGCCACCGAAATGGGCAGGATTATAAATGTCTGTATCGTCAAGTCTGATTAAATTCTGATCCGGACTGCCACCTCTGACATACATCCCGTTCGAGAAATCGGATATAGGTGTAACTCCGGGTAATGCCATCAGTGAACGGATCAAATCCGATTCTGCAACTTGAGGTAATGCTCCAAGTTCTTGAGCCTTTTGAAATATTCTCCCTACTTTTATCTCGCGAGAATTTACTGTCTCGTTAAACTCACCAAGAACTTGTATGCCTTGCACCTCTACGGATGCTTTTTCCATTTTTACATTGATTTCGATATCCTTATCAATATCATCAATGGCTATCTCAGTCAAAACGGTTTTGTAAGAAATCTGTGAAAACTGCAGGATGAATTTCCCCTTCTTTTTAATAGAAAGGGAATAATATCCCTGGCGGTTCGACTGAACCCCTTGCAGTGTTTTCTGTTCTATCACCGTTGCAAAACGGATTGGTTCTCCTGTATTACTATCAGAAATATAGCCTGTTACCATTGTGGATTGGAGAAAACTCCAAAGACCCAGTAACAGCAACAACATTATTTTTCGCATAAATGCTCCTTTCAAAATCTAACTTGCTGTTATTATGCAAGCTACTTTTCTTACTATGGTTTTTCAGGCAAGAACTTTTTGAAGCACACTCAACAATTAACAATGCATTAATACAACGATTCTGGGGATTTTTGTCCAATTTTTTTGGTCTTTGTAAACTTGTTTTTGATTATTTTCCATTAAATAGGCATATCATCCAAAGTGTTAATGAAGTTAAGCATAGTTTTCGCTAAATCATAGTGTTATCGATATTCTTATGCTTTGCAATTATTGTACAACTATATGAATTTGTCCTTCCCCTCCTTTAAGATAATTATACCTCCGGTTTGTTCTACTTTCCTCCCCTCTTTTATCAGTTCCGAAAATCGCCTTTTACATCCGAAACAACAGATACTATTTTATGTTCACCCTGAATCGAACTAAAAATGTAAGCCAAACTCTCCATTATTATAGGAGCTCCCCCCATTTTCTTTATCAGAAGCTTTTTGCGATTTTTCTGCCTCATTTTCACATTTCAAATACATTTAACACTTTTGAAATGTTGCTGATTTCTTGCCGATTCCAAACATTTGAATGGATACGCTCTGCTAAACCATTTCCAAGGTTTCAGTTTTACTCTTTCACAGATCAGGGATACAAGATAATTGATATCTACACGACTCTCACTCATAAAAATACACTATCGACAAGGTCTGATAGGATTTAGCTTGCATGAATATCGGGTAACAATTTCATTGGGTAATTGAATAATAATGGAGAAGATATGAAACCAGAACTCCTGCTTCCTGCGGGTAATCCAGAAGCCTTTGCTGCTGCTATAGATGGTGGTGCTGATGCCGTATATCTTGGAATAGAAAGATTTAATGCCAGAAACAGAGCTGTAAACTTCAAGATTTTTGACCTACCTGCAATTACAGATTATGCACATCGTAACAATGCTAAAATATATTTAACCTTGAATACTCTGATAAAGAATAATGAACTTGGTCAGTTAGCCAATACTATCCACATGTTGGGGCAGACAGGAATAGATGCCATAATTATGCAGGATTGGGCTGTTTACTCTCTGGTAAAAAGACTTGCCGGGATACCTGTACATGCAAGTACTCAAATGGGATTCCATAACTCAGCAGGTGCATTGCTATGCGATGACTTAAGGATTTCCCGTCTAATCCTCGCTCGAGAAGTAACACTGCCGGAGTTAAAGGGTATTGGAGCTAATTCATCAGTTGAATTGGAAACCTTCGTTCATGGAGCATTATGTTACTCTTTTTCCGGTAAGTGCCTTTTCAGCAGTTATTGCGGAGGTATGAGTGCCAACAGGGGACAGTGTCGTCAGCCTTGTCGTCGCATATATCAGCAGAAGAAGAGCAGTGATTATCTATTCAGCCTTAAGGATTTAGAGACAATTGAAATTGTCCCTGAACTGGTAAAGCTTGGCGTTAAAAGTCTGAAAGTAGAAGGGAGAATGAAGCGTCCGGAATATGTTTACCGAGTGGCAAAGGCATATCGCATGGTGCTTGATGACCCATCGACGATGACAGAGGCAAAGCTTCTTTTGCAGGAAGACTATGCTCGTGAGAAGACGGGATACTTTCTTTCAGGAAATGTCGCAGGAGCGATAGGTTCTGAGGTGTTCACCGGCAAACGCATCGGTGAAGTCACGAAGACAAGTAAAGATTCACTTTCCATCATCCTTGATTTCCCATTACAGGTAGGCACATTAATCAGGGTGCGTCCTGTTGATGGAAGAGACGCTCAACCGGTGAAAGTGAAAAAAATCTTGAATACTCATACAGGTGAAGCGATAGATGAAGCTCAGTCAGGGATGGAAATCATGATTGAATGTAAGGATTTCCAAGTTCGCAAAGGTGAGCAGGTTTACCTTGTTTCGGATAATACTTATACTCCTCCCAGAGTTAATCTCCGCAGTAAGAAGAGATTGATTGAGCTCTCTGCTGAACAGCAGTTCAAACTGATTACTGATTTGAATCATAAAGCAACAGGTATTGAAAAGGGATTATATATCCGATTCGACAACCCCGATTGGTTTGATGTTATTGATATACGCAAATTCTCCGGTGTAATTATGCGGATAGAATTCGACAGATCGTTACGCGTTCCTTCTCTTAAACCGAGTGTTCTAAAAAACATATTTTTGGAACTCCCCTTCTTTATTCCCGAAGAGAAGCTCAATCAGGTACGAGATGCTTTAAACAGATTAATTAGAATGGGTTACTATAACTATTCACTTAGCAGTCTCAGCCAGAAAAACCTTTTCCCAAAGAACCCCAAGCTTACTTTCATCACTAACGAAAGAGAATACTGTCTAAATGACATTAGTCTTGATTTTATCCAACGACAGGGGATTAGCAATGTTATTTATCCCCTCGAGAATGACTTCCCGAATCTTAATCAATATAGGCTTAAATCAGGGATTGTTCCTCTTTATTTCTATCCGGAGCTTTTCACATCCAGAATGCCTGTTTATGCAGATGATTTCAAAGATGAAGAAAACAAATATCATATTGCCCATCGTAACGGAATAACCTATGTTTATCCAACTGTTCCCGTTTCTGTTTTCAATCTGAAAAAGAGACTGCAGGAGAAGGGTTTTAAAAGTTTCCTCATTGATCTGTCCTATGAGAAACCGGGGAATCAGGTTGTTTCACAGCTCTTGCATTATTATGGGAATGGAACAAATCCACCCGAGAGCACTAAGTTCAACTACAAAAAAGGATTGTGGTAATAGCTTATTAGTGAAGTCAGAAGTGAGTTTAGATTGAGTGTCAATCAACTCTATACTTTAATCGTAAGCCCTTTAGAAACCTTCTTAACAGCTGGTCATTGCAGATTCGGTAGTGTTGATGGTCGGGGCGTCTAAAGAAAGCACTCAGTTCGTGTTTACTGATGATAAACTCAGCCGACTTGAGAATTTCCAGCATATCCTCTGCCTGCAATTCGAGGGCTATTTTCAGCTTTCTTAAAATAATGTTATTGTTAATGGAAAGGTCGTTGTTCTGAGGTGCATTTTCAATTCTTCCTCGTTTTTCTATGATGAAACCATCAAGGAATAGAGCCAGTTTTGCCCCGGAACATTCAAGATAATCGGGGTCATCGTCTTTTTTGTGCCAACCGATTAGTTGTTCTTTTGTAACGCTACTCCCTACATGACTGAAAATCTCTATCATCTTGTTATCACCAAGCCTGAAAGTATATCTTAACCGTCGTAAAACATCATTGTTATTCACTTATCACCTCTTTAACTCTTCCGACTTCACCACTTGTGAGTCTGACTTTTATTCCATGAGGGTGGCTTGGGGATTTGGTCAGGATTTTTTGTACAATCCCGCAAGTTAGCTTATTGCTTTGCTGATCCTGCTTCAGAACAATATTGACCTTCATCCCTTCTTTTATTTTTACTCGTTGAGTTCCTTCCACTATTATCTCCTTATTAATTTACAAAACCAAGGTAATAGATAACGACTTTCCCGTACAAGAAAAAGTTTCAATTTCTTCATTTATATTGCTTAGTCCCGTTCCCTCTTGTAATAAAAACCCTTCAAACTTCATGAGAATTCTCCTATCATCTTCGTAAAAGAGATAAACTTCTTGTTTACTCCTTATTCTCAATCTTCCGTTTTTTCAGGTTTATAACATTTTTTCAAACATCTAAAAAAAACACTCTGCACGCTAATATTTTTCCCAGTTCCCTCCCTCTACGCCCTACAACAATCTTTAGTCAATCCTTGCTCAATCATTGCTCAACCCTTGCTCATTCCTTGCTCAGATGAACAATGATTCAGGAATTATTCAGCCTTGCCCAAGTAAATATTCATGAATTGTTAATGTAGTGCGTAGGCAGTACATAACGAGAGGGAAAATGATTGATAAAGATGAAATGGGTTGAAATAGGTTGAATAAGAGCAATGTTTCTTCCCCCTTCCTGTTCCTTTACAATACTCAGGAAAAAACCGGGAAAAACTTATGAACAAAATGTGAATAACTCGGGGCTTTGCCCGAGTGATTC
>JAFGVF010000269.1 GCA_016938155.1 Candidatus Cloacimonadota bacterium | reverse complement strand
CCACAATATCGTGTGGAAGGGCACAGATTCAAATGGGAACAGTGTTACCAGCGGGATATATTTCTATAAATTGCAAGCTGGAACCTATACGAAAACCAGAAAGATGATATTGATGAAATGATAACTCTCGTAGGGGTGCCCCTTATGGGTACCTTAAATCAAGTCCAGGGAGTCTGTAAGAACGAAGTGAAAACGGACTTCCTGAAACGATAAAGATTAACAAGGAAGTCCATGCTTTGTGATGAACTTCCTCTAACTACCCGGTCAGGCTATGCCTGCGGACTCTCTAAAGAGGGGAATTAAACGGGAGGAATTATGAAAAAACTTATAGTTTTATTGTGTTTAATGGTAATAGCAATCAGTGCTTTTTCGCAACATACAATAATTGTGGGGTTCGTGGATTCCAATGGAAATCCACCGGAAATTGATGATGTATATTGGGAAGCAGTCCGGGAAATTACCCATCCTGATGATGTTATCGGGACAAACAACTCATTCAATTCATTCTTTATTACTCCTGAAGAAAGCAATATGGGATTTATGATGTTAATAATTCAATGTGAAGACTTTCAAAATCCCTGGATGGTAGGCGAGGTTGTTACCGTAACTATTGAAGAAATTTCCAGTGGAGATTTCGTAATGATAAACATTACTCTCACTGATGTTGCTGTTGATTGTTGGGATGATGGATTTGTTCCAATCACTCTTAATATGGACCCATGGCAAAATCCACCATCTCCGGTACCATGTGTATATCCATTAGATAATGCTCTCAATATAACTACCTCCATACAGCTTGAATGGGGAATAGAACCATTTGCTACAGGTTATAAACTAAACCTTGGAACCGATAATCCCCCAACAAACATTCTGTCCATGCTGGACTTAGGAAATACACTTACTTATAGCATTGACCAACTACAAGAAAATGAACTCTATTACTGGCAGGTGATTCCCTATAACATGCTTGGAGATGCCATTAACTGCCCCGTATGGTCATTTGTAACCAGAGATGTTCCTGCATCTCCAACCGGACTTGATTGCCAAATTGCTTTTCAAGGAATTTATCTTATCTGGTTACACCCGACTGATAGTCAGGATATATTCTATAATGTTTACCGGGATGATGTGCAAATTAATCAGGAACCTGTTGAATCCAGCTTCTATTTAGATTCCGCTGAGGGATTGATTGAAGATCAGATTTACGAATATACTGTCACAGCATTCGTTACTGAACCTACTTATCTTGAAAGTGAACCTAGTGATCCAATCATAGTAACATTTGTACTGGTAGATCCTCCGCTTTTATATGAAGAATTTGAGGATTATGATGACTTCGCTACGACATTCGGTGATTGGATTTTAGTGGATGGTGACGGAGAAAACACTTATGAATTTGACGGATTAACCGATTTCCCTGGAGAAGGCAATCCAATGTCATTTGTTATTTTTAATCCGTGGTCAACAACCCCGCCTTTACAGGATGCCCTTGCCTACATGGGAGATAAATTTGCAGCAAGTTTTTGCCCTGCCACCGGTGCGAGTGATGACTGGTTAATCTCTCCCATCATCAATATTGAGACAGGTATTTATACTGAGAATTGCTTATCTTTTATGGCACGGTCATATTCCAATGCGAATGGAAATGAAGAGTTTGAGTTAGGATTCTCAAATGGAAGTACCAACCCGGACGATTTTACCATGATAGGAGAAAACGAGTTGTTTTCTGTTCCAGAAGAGTGGGTTGAGTACAGTTTCAGCCTCGACGAATCCGGTGAAGGAGATATTCGTTTTTGCATTCATCACATTACTGACAATGGAGTTATGATGATGATAGATAATTTGTTAGCATATACTAATTATATAACTCCTATTGAAACTGAACAATCTGTCTCATTAAAGGACATTGAACTATTCGCAAACTTCCCCAACCCGTTCAATCCGGAAACGACTATCAGCTTCAATCTGAAAGAGAATGTACATGCAACACTTAATATATTCAACATCCGGGGACAGCATATTGTTTCTCTTGCAGAAGATAACTTCACAGCTGGAACCCACAATATCATGTGGGAGGGCACAGATTCAAATGGAAACAGCGTTTCCAGCGGAATATATTTCTATAAATTGCAAGCTGGAACCTATACAAAAACAAGAAAGATGATATTGATGAAATGATAACTCTCGTCTAGGGCAGGGGCTAGCCCTGCCCAGATAAAAAAAGAAAATTAGGAGGAATAATGAGAAAATTATTCATTTCTCTGCTTATCTCCTTTGTCATTATAAGTGCACTTACAGCAATTGGAGGAGACACTTTTGAAGATGCACTTCTCGTTCAGTCACTGCCTTATAATGACACAGGCGATATTTCACTTTTAACAGACACAATCGAAGATAGTGGAAATGATGCTTTTTACAGGATACATTCATCTGTTCAACTTACTAATACGATGATAGCTGCATACAGCTCAAGTTTCCCTGTTTTCTCAGTGCATATCTATGATTTAAATCACAATCAATTGTGGGAGGCTACTCATGGATTAGATGGCCTAACTCTTCAAGCGAACACAGATTACTATATTTGTGTTGATAGTCAAAGTCAAGGCTTTCCCTTTAATGGCTACTATTCTTTCTACATAGAGGCAGATTTTTATGGGAATTTAATGAATACGCCTGCCCCATCTATATTAACAAATGTTCTACCTGCAAACGCAGAAATGAATGTTTCGCAGACAATTGACCTTTCGTGGAATTTCGGAGCAAATACCGAGACCTATGATTTGTATTTTGATTCAGTGTATCCCCCTAATACACAAGTTGTTTTTGGAGCTATCGCAGATACGACTGGAAGCTATACAACTCAGGGGCTGGAAAGAGGCACTACTTATTATTGGAAAGTTATATCATACAATAGCCTATCACCTTTTTCTACAACTACTTCTCTGAGTTTCACAACATCAATCGCTAATCATATCAGGTCAATTGGCAATGGTAGTATATTGGGATCTCATTTACCGATAGAGAATGGTTTGGCAGGTACATATTCTCAAACAATATATCTTCAGTCTGAGATTAATATCCCTAATCGCATGATTGATAGAATTTCTTATCACTACAATGGAGTAGCTCCTCTGCTGCAAAATAATCATTGGCACATATATATGGGACATACGACTAATGATGAGTTTGAAAACAATGCAGATTGGATACCAATCAACCAGTTAACTGAAGTCTATGATGGTTTTAAGTCGTATAGGACTCAGGATAATTGGGAGGATATTATTTTAGATACGCCATTTCCCTACAATAATGTTGATAATTTAGTAATAGCTGTATTAGAAACTTATTCTTTTTGGCCTCATAGCTATGGAAGTTTCAATGCTTCAGCAACCCCAGATAACAGAAGTCTATGTTCTTATGATGTGACTTCCCCTGATCCTGAAGAGCTTTCCTATGCTTTATATTGTACGCCATTTATACCCAATATAAGAATCTCTTTCTGCTCTTCCATGTACCCGAATTACCTTGATTTTGGTGAGTGGGCTTCATCCCGGGATTTAGTTTTACATAATGACATTGCACCAATAGTAAACATTTTGGAACCTCCGATATTGACAGGAGAAGATTCTAATCAATTCAGCATTATTGATCAAAATACTTATCCAATTCGACTTAGAGAGGGTAATGAGATAACAATAAGTATTGCATTCAATCCAACATCAGAAGGTCATAAATCTGCTATCCTCGCATTCTCCTATAATCAAAATGATGGGAGCATGTCTAATCATGAAATTAACCTATTGGGAATATGCCGAATGATTGACTCAAATAATTCCTCTTTTACTGCTACTGAAATCCAGCCGGATGTATTAGGGAATGAATATTCTATTTATCCGAATTCCTATGATGATGATTACTATGTTTTCTGGCAGTCTGGTCCGGCACATATAGAGATTCATACGGAAGGTTTAGCAGGTTCTGCACCGGATATAGTGGCATCATTGTTTGGACCGTTTGACAATATAGGACAATATGTAGATTCATTGTATCTTATTGACTATGATGCGATAGGTTGGATTGATAACTATAATCCCATGATTGTTGCCGATATTACTGAAACCGGATTCTACTATATTAAGATTGAAGATAGGTATAATTTTCCTTTTTATAGAACCTCATATAGAGATAGACCAGTTTCAGGCGATTATAGTCTATGGGTAATCACGGATAATCATACTTTGCCTCCGGGATTATATCCCCCCTCAAATCTATCTGATGAGATTTCATACGATGGAGTATTCTTAACATGGGATGCACCTGTTTCAGCAGATAGGAGTCTTGCAGGATATAATATCTATCGAGATGATGTGAGAGTTAATAGCGAAACAGTACCTGACAATTTCTATTCCGATCCTGCAATCGGGTTGAACTTTAATCAAAGTTATGAATATAATGTAACGGCTTTTTATTCAGGTCCTATGGGAGAGTCAGTTCCAAGTGACTCAATTATGGTAACTTTCCTGGAATTTGACCCTCCAATCATTAATGAGAGCTTTGAAGATTACGATGACTTTGCCACATCTTTTGGTTATTGGGAGTGTATTGATTTAGATGGAGAGAACACTTATGGATTTAACAATGGAGTTGACTTTCCAAATGAAAACGAACCAATGTCTTTCATTGTTTTTGCTCCTAATTCTTCAACACCCCCACTGCCAATGAGTCTTGTTTACACCGGTAGTAAATCTATCGCCTGTTTCGCAGCAGATTCAAACATGAATGATGATTGGCTAATATCACCTCAAATTCAGTTAACAAACGAAAACTCTTTTGTTTCTTTTATGGCTCGCTCCTATTCAACCCAATATGGCATGGAGGAGCTTGAAATAGCTGTTTCTACCGGTAGTTCAGACCCTGACGATTTCATTCTCATAAGTGGTAATGACCCGCTCCAGATACCACTTGCATGGACTCGATTTCGCTTTGAGATGAATCACTTTCATGACCAGGTGATAAGAGTCGCCCTTCACAGCGTATCGAATCAAACGATTGCACTATTCGTTGATGATGTGATGGTTATGAATGATGGGGGCTTTATTTCTACAGAATCGAATCCGGATGTTCAGCTACCTACATCACTAATAGGCAACTTCCCCAACCCGTTCAATCCGGAAACGACTATCAGCTTCAATCTAAAAGAAACTACACACGCTACACTTGATATATTCAACATTCGGGGTCAGCATGTTGCTAATATTGCAGACGCTAACTTCACAGCCGGGACCCACAATATCGTGTGGAGGGGTACTGATTACCATGGGAACAGCGTTTCCAGCGGAATATATTTCTATAAATTGCAGGCTGGAACCTACACTAAAACCAGGAAGATGATATTGATGAAATAGACTGAGCTTTTTAATAAGGGGCAAACTCATATGTTTGCCCTATTTCTTCATGTATGCGATAAATTTAATGAAATGTATTGACATCCACATAGCTTATAGCTATATAAAGACTTTATTGAGGAAGGTATCAACAGTTTCAGTTATCTTTGAGAAAGAACCCCACTACCATTCTCATTTCCTTT